>CAYJTE010000166.1:0-2506 GCA_964372965.1 uncultured Methanosarcinales archaeon | reverse complement strand
TTTTTGTTTTAAATGATTAGGGGTAGGGATAAGGAGGTTATACTTTCTATCTTATAATCTCAACTTTTAATAGTAGTTCTTTCATGCCTTTTACGTGTCCTGCTCCGACGATTACTAAAATTTTCTTGTCAGTGTGTTTGCGTATGAGTTCGACTAAGCGCTTGACCATGTACTTGTTACGGTCTTCGATAATTGCTTTATGTAAGGAAGGGTATCTTTTGTGAAGATAGGTCATCATTTTTTCGATAAGTTCGGATTCAGGTACTTTTGTGAGATCAAAGTCTATTCCTAGTTCTTTGGCTTGTTTTTTGGGTTGTACGATACCTTTGGCAATATCTGCGAGGAACCTGCCTTTTTCTCGCCAGCCAAAGCCTTTTGAGATGTTGGTTAGGGTAATATGTATTGGTTGATCAATTAGGGCAATTTCTTTATTGTGTTTTTTGGCTAATGTGAGGCCCGTTTTCATGTCTTCTCCTGGTTCCATGCCCACGATTTGTCCAAGCTTTTTTTGGGCACTTTGTCCAATTAAGGCGAAAAGGTAACCAGTTAGGCCATATTTTAAGGTTATTCGTATAGATGGTTTTCGTTTGGCGTTATGTGGTGAAAGTAGGGTAGTTGCCCTCTCTTTATCTAATTCGATGGCTACTATATCAGGATTGTAGAGTTCAAATGCGGTCTTTATTTCTTCTACACTTTGTTTTGCGATATGCGATGTACCAATTATATGAAGTTGCATAGAAATAATAGAGGATAGAAAAGTATTTAAATGTAGGGGACGGGTCTTAGACCATTAAAGTAGAGGTGAATTGCTATGTTAAAGATGAAGAAAGTTTCTGAAGTGTATGATTTAAGAGTGTTTACCGATTCTGGGGATTATTTTGGTGATGTAGATGATTGTCTTGTTGCGGGAAATAAAATTTCAGGTTGGAAGATTCGGGCTACTAAAACGTCGTATTTGGCTCGTGTTCTTGGTTCGGCTAAGGGTGTTATTGTTCCTCACCAACTGGTTAAGGCGATTGGTGATGTGCTGGTCATTTCCCGGAGTGCGGTTCCGTCTGGAACTCCTGAGGATTCGTCAGAATGAGTTATCACAAGTATATCCAAGATCTCCTGAATTATCAATATGTTCAGGGTGATCTTGATGAACTTGATTTTTCTTTTCATATTGCGGGTTAGGGATTTTTTGGGATCTTTCATCCCGCAGTACTTATTTTTGCTATTATTTGTTGCTTATGATTAATATTTTTTTCATATTGTTCGAAACTTATTTAAAGAAATTTTAAATTGTACTATTATGTCCATTATAAATACTGTTCTTGCATTTTTTGAGAATCAAATCGGGTTGGCTTTTTTGTCTAACAAGTACTTTGCGGCTCTGTTTATTGTTGTTGGCGCTATTGTTTTGTCTCAGATTATGTTACTGGTTTTTAATTTATATTTGAAACAAATTGCCAAGAAAACAGCTACGCAATTTGATGATCTTATTTTTGAATATACCAAACAACCTCTTTTTTTCTTTATTTTACTGTGGGGTTTGCGTCTTGCACTTATCCATATTGATGTAGATGGAATTGTATCAATTATAGTTAAATCTGCTATGGCGATTATATTCCTGTATTTATTAATGAGAATAACTGATGTAGCTATTCAAAGTTGGGGCAATACTATTGCAAAAAAAACTGAGACGCAAATTGATGAAGTGCTTTTACCATTTTTTCATAAGATTGCCAAGGCACTTTTTGTGATTATTGGAATTGTTTGGATGTTGCATATTTGGGGGGTGGATATTACTCCCTATCTTGCGGGGGCGGGTATTGCAGGGATTATTTTAGGGCTGGCTCTTCAAGATTCTCTTAAAAATATTTTAGGTGGTATTAGTTTACTTCTGGATAAAACATATCAAGTAGGAGATAAAGTTTCTCTTGAGAATGGTGATGTAGGAGAAATTGCGGATATTGGTCTTCGTAGTACAAAAATGGTAACTTATGATAATGAAGTGTTGTATGTCCCAAATGGATATATGGCTAATTCAAAGGTCCGTAACTTTGCTCGTCCTGATCCTCGAGTCAGGGTAAAACTGGAGTTTAGTACGGAATATGGTTCTGATCTAAAAGAGGTGCGAAAAGCAGTGTTATCAGTTATTCGTGATATGGATGATGTTCTCTCTAAACCGGAGCCTGCCGTTAATTTCCTTGCAATGGGTGATTTTGCACTGAAATTTCGAGTGGTGTTTTGGATTCCAAAGTGGGATAGGGAGTTTCAAAAGAAAGTGGAAGCCACAGAGAAAATTTATAATGCACTCAATAAAGCAAAAATTGGGATTCCATATCCTACTTCGACGGTCTATTTGAAAAAGAGTAAAGATTTTGTTCGATCTGCTCGAGTTAAAAAATAGTGAAAATTTGATGATTACTTTAGTTATTTAGGTTTTTACTTTTTATAGGCCATATAGTTAATGTGGTTGTGAAGATGGAGAAAGAGAGTGTAAGATGGAGAAAGAGAGTGT
>CAYJTE010000165.1:0-2514 GCA_964372965.1 uncultured Methanosarcinales archaeon | reverse complement strand
TGAGTTTCTATTAAGGAAAATGTTGCTTTAAGCTTGCGGAGACTTTTTTTACAGAACTGGAGGCACTTGCCGGATGGGGAGTAAGAGAATTATTCCTTTTCTTTTGGGGCAGCACTTTCTTTTGCAGCTTTTCTCACGGCAGTGGCGGCTTTTTTGGCGAGACGCTGGGCACGCAGCGAGATATTAGAATCTATTCCGAAATCCTCTTGAATAGGTTTTGATGCTTTTGGCTCACGGGCTTTTTTGACGTCTTCCACTGATTTTATGAACGCTTCTCTTTGACGATCAGTTAGCGAACCGTAACGGAGATAGGCTTCTTTGATGTTTCGCAGAAAAGATGATTTTTCATAAAGAGAGATTTCAATGTCAAAGAATTTTTTGAATGATGGGTCAGTTATTTCTTGATTTATTCGTTTCATTTGACAGGGAGAACAAATGGGAAATTGACGTGCAGAGAACATTTCAACCATGTTTGTTTTACAAATCGCACATTTTTGTTTGAATTTGATGTAGGACATTTTATTTTGTGAGAGAGGATGATTTATATGTGTTTGGTTTTATTTTGATATTTACTGTTTTGTTTCAGAAAACATATATAGGTCGCTTGGTTGGGAGTGAATATGAGGCTATTTTATTTTGATCCATGTAAAGCTGATTGTTTCAAATTTGAATCATTTTTTACGGAAGTGTTTCAAAAAGAAATTCGTTCTGGAACTATTGATGCAGTTGTAGGTAGTGATTCTGATGATTTGTACAATAAAATTACTGTACAAAAGGGATTTGATTTGGGGTTTGTTGACTTTTATGTGGCTAATCTTTTTCAGGGTTCATCAGCTTGGTTAGTTGAGAAATTACGGAAGAATTATGTGGCTCCAATATATGGACTGATACCAGTTATGTCAATGGTTGATTTGCAGGTGATGGATCTTCAGAGAAAGGAGTGGATTGAACCAGAGCTGTTGTATAAAAATACTCTTTTTTTGGATGATGTGATTGTGAGAGAAATCCGACGAGTATCCAGGGAAATCTCTATAATAAAAAGAGAAGGAGTGCACCGAGTGCGATGAGAATAGCATAGAAGATAGCAATAATTCTCCCAAACTCTTTTCCTCCTATGAAATAGGCGATTCCGCCTTTTACGGCGACGTTGGTTAAAACGGCTATTATAATTCCATTTCTTGCAGTTTCAAGAGCCATACTCACCCCGCCTAATTGGGAGAGGGACACGGTGATTGCATCAACGTCAGCAACTCCGGAGATAATACTTACAATGTATACTCCTTTTGAGAAAAGATAAATAGCAGCTAGTTTGGCAAGTGCTAAAACTGCGGTGAAGACGAGACCTAATTTTAAGGCAGGCATAATTGTAAAGGGAGATTTTAGCTGGACTTTGCCTTTTACTTGTTTGGCTTTTTTCCAGATGAAATAGCTGAATATCAGGGTAACTGCAGCGAGTATCCCTAGGGGGGGGAATATATGTGGAAGAAGAACTGGATTTAGAACAGAGACTTCTATTATTACACGAGCAAACATGAGGACATTGGCAAGAATTACTCCGAGTACAAGGGCAAGATAGATCTTTTGTTCGCGCTTACTTCTTTCGGCAAAACTGCTGGTTACGGCAGTACTTGATACTAAACCACCCAGAACTCCGGCAAGTGCTATTCCGCGTTCGCCAAACCATTTCATAAAGAAATACCCTACGAATGAAATTCCGGAAATGAATACGACCATGAGCCATGAAACATACGGATTAAATAACTCATGAGGACCAAACCCTTTATCAGGGAGAAATGGTAAAATAACGAAGGCGACGATGGCAAATTTCAAGGTGTCAAATAATTCTTTATCTTTCATTTTGTGGGCAAAGGTATGAAGAACGGATCTAAGATAAAGTATAACTGTCATGATTACGGTGATCAAGGTGGCGAGCATGAATTCGCCTTTGTATGCAAGTACACCAATAAAAAAGGTGAGCAAACCTGCTATTTCTGATGTTGCACCAAAACTTCGCTCGGAGTGCGCTGAGATGAGATAATATGCGGTAATTACAAGAAGGCCAATTAATAACATGGCAGCAAGAAAAACCCATTGACTGAACATATCACCAAAATACGCGGCAAGGGCACCGAAGAGAGCGATTAAGGGAAATGTTCGGATTCCAGCATATGCATTAGCATGAAACCGCTTGGTTGCATATTCACGCTCGAGACCAACTAATAACCCAAGCGCGAGAGCTATTATGAACCGTTGCACTAATTCAATACCTACCATTGGTGGTTAGATTAGGGAGATGGCGTTATATAGTTTTCGAATAGTGAGGTTGGAATGGGGATGAAGTATTTCTGGAATCTGTTGCAAAATATGCGGCAAAACGTGACCAGTATGATTATTTTTTGGGAGAATTGACGGAGCTAACCCTGTGCAAAGATACACTCCTCAACACAAACATACTTTGTCAAACAGATACAACTGTCAAAAGTACCAAGTGCAGATTATGAACTTGAAATGGCA
>CAYJTE010000164.1:0-2520 GCA_964372965.1 uncultured Methanosarcinales archaeon | reverse complement strand
AATCACCTATCCTTGTCTCTCCTACCCGCGAACCCACAGGACTACCAATCGGAACATCAACACGAGATTCCACGCGAGGAACACTAATACGATCAGACACAGTAGGTATTGGATTTGATACAGAAACAGCTTCAGCAGGTTTCAGAGAAGGCAATTTTTTAACTTCAAGTGTAGCTCCTTCGAATTCCAGAGAAATACTTCCTTTTCCTTGTGTGATTTCAGAATATAATATACGTAATTCGGAATCGGGCTTTTTTCCTTTTGCAATAGCGTTTGCTTGAATCTGTTTAACATCAATGCCCAGCGCAGCACCTTCTGCTCGCAACTTCTCAGCATTACCTTCAAGAACTCTATTAACAATTTTCTTATAATTTTCTTCACTATAATACTGTTCAAATCCACCAGGGTACAATTTCATATCAAGCGATGATACCTGAGCACCAATCAAACCATAATACTCATCCAATTGAGATATATCACCTACTGGACCATCTAAAGTAAGCGAAATCCTATATTGATCAGCAAAAGGATTAGAGGCTGACCATTCAGGAAGAATCGCCTGCAATCCAACTCGACGTTCAGCATCAACTGGTCCAGGCCTTGGACTAAAATAAGTATCTCCATGAAAATTCCCTGTCTCCACATCTCGATAACGAACAACTTTTCTTTGGGCAATATTTCCCAGATCTGTTTGAACTAACTCAGGAGTATAAGCAAAACCAGCACCTTCATATTTATGACCACTTAGTCTATTTTTTGCAAAATCCTTAAACTCACCACTTTGTCCGAGTTCATAATGTTGAACAATTTTTTCTAAATCACTAATTTCAGTTGGATTTGGAGTATCAAAAATCTGTTTAAGATATTGAGGATCTTTCAACGCAAAGTCAAGTTTTTCAGCAAGAAGAGAACGAATATGATCAACTTGATCAGCAGGTAAAGAGCGAAATAAATGTTGATTTCGGATTTGATATAAAGCTTCACGAACATCCATTTGTGTTTTCGCAGCCTCATTAAGTATTCTTGAAATAAGATAATCAGTAGAGCGATAATCAGTTGAAGTTCCAAGCAAAGCATGCTGCAAACGAACTCGTTCATCAAGAAGTAATGATTGTAGAGAGTGAAATTCATACTCCCAACTCAAACCAGGATGAGATTCAACTGCTAAACGAAGTAACGCTTCTCGAGCTTCATGAGAAAGAACTTCTCCTGCAATAGACGAATCAGGCCTTAAACGAATTTGCTCAAGATCATCCAAAACCGCGCGATAAAACGTATCCGGATCATATTTACCCTGAGTTTGCAACTTTCGGCGAATCAAATCAGCATGACTCAGAGCTTCTTCAAGTGCTTGATCATTATAGGCTTTTTGATGAATCATTCTTTCAAGTCCAGAACGCAGTGTTTCATCAAGCGTATGACCTTGAGAATAGAATGTATTCAAACGAGCCTCTTCCAAAGGTGTAAGAACAGCTTTTGGTTTAGGTGGAAGAAAACTATCTTTTTCAACCTTAATAGTATCAGTTAAACCAGGTCGATTAAGTTCAGGAGTAAAAGTTGTAAATCCAAGTTCATCAATGACATTTGCAGAATTAACCTCTTTCGAATTATCTAAAAAGTCAACAGATGCTGCACCCCCTCCACCTTGTGTAACAACCACATGCTCAATATCATGACCTAAAATATTTTTATTTGATTGAATAATTTTCTCAACTTTAGCAGAATCAACTGTGGAAGGAACATCCAATTGCACTGCTTTCTTCCCATCAAGTTCACCCACTCTAATCACAATATTTTCATTTTTCAATAACTGAAAATTTCTCTCAACTTGAGCAGCCAAAGGCTCAGCCAATGGTGTAGAACTATCAAATTGAGCACCCGCCTCCTCTATACTTAATGGTTCAACACTAACAGTAGAATCTGGCAAAGGTACATCTCGCACGACTGGAATTTCAGAAACAGCATCCCTTCCCGTAACCGGTTCTCGATTCAAGCGCGCAAGGACATCTTCAGGGAACACAGTATTATCAGCACCAGCACCTAACATCTTTATCTGTTGTCTATCACTCGAAGAAATCACTCTTATTTCTTGACCACTTAATTCCAACAAATCAAGTGCCTCTCGAAACTCTGCAGATAATTGATCACCACTATGTGTTACCACAACGAATTCATCCTTTGGACCAATATGGAAAGTAACCTTACTATTTTTTTCCGCGTTTGAAAGAGCCCTTTTAAACGCCTCTGCTTCTGGGACAGAAAGTGTAGCACTACCTCCTTCAACAACTCCACGTAATAGAGATGAAGAAGGCGAACGAACCGGAACACTTGTAATAGGAATAGGCGGACAACTTTCAGCACGTCCTGCAATCGCGCGTCCCACCCGCGCAACAAGTCCACTAGAACTAGGACAACCCCAAACTTGAATAAACGCTCTTACTTCATCCGGGCTCGCATCAGGATTCCCCGCACGGAACGCATCCAAATCTTTTTGTAAAGTACGTGCATCCATTCCTGGAA
>CAYJTE010000163.1:0-2520 GCA_964372965.1 uncultured Methanosarcinales archaeon | reverse complement strand
ACATGGAATAATAGCATGCTACAATAGTCCATTTGTAATCTTTATCATTGAATATTTTTTGTGCTCTTGTAAAATCGTACTCACTTTCTTGGAGCTCTTTATTGATTAAGGAATCGCTCCTTGGTTCTGGGATAAGATACCCATTTTCCATGCAATCTTTAAGGTTCACTGTAGTGGGATTTTATCTTTTTCTACGCGTTCGTAAAATGCTTTATCTTTTTCAGCAAGCGCTGACCATTCTAGTGGTGTGAAGATTTGAAACTGAACTTTGTAATTATCTTTTTTGGAATATTTCTGGTGTTGATTTATGAGTTCTTCTTTGTTTATCTTTCCAATGATTAATATATCAATGTCACTATGTTCGTGATTTTCACCCCGTGCTGCGCTCCCGAAGAGATAGGCTTTTATGTTGAATTGATCTGCGAGGGTTGAGAAAAAGTCCAGTTGGGAGATAGTGATTAAAATTTTGAACTGTTTTAGAAAAGTATTTTCTTTATTTGATTTGTACATTTTGGTTGTCCCTATTCTTTTTAAGATGATAATTTTTTGTGATTCTAGTTTAGAGAGCCATTTTGTCAGTGTTCCTTTTGCAAGGTGAGTTCTGTTCCGTAACTCCGTGTATGATAGCTTTGTATTAGGGTTCTCCGCGAAAAAAAGCAGGAGACCTACTGATTGTTTATTTTTGAGCAGGGTTTGTAAGATATGATCTTGTTTCAATTATTTAGGATGAATGGTCCAATTATTTAAACCTTTGTTTTTTACACAGTCAGTGTAGATATTAGTGTTATGTTGTGACATAGAAAGGATATACTGTACGTTTCATAAAGTAATGGCGTTTTGTTGGTACTGGTAACGAATATTTATGTTTTTATCTTTTTTGTTGGTAGTATTAACAGGGTATTGGATCTGCGAGCGAATGTAAAGTTGTTTTATGAATCGGCTGAACTGGTGTACACACTTTCCTCAAGAATATGAGCTACTTGATTGGTATTTTTCGGTTTATCGAAGTACCTACACTACTATTGTTGATTACCCTACTGCAGGGGAGGTTTGAGATTATGTCACAAAAACAATTCATACGTACATTAGAAGTTGAAGCGAAAAAATTTTTTGCGAGGCATGGATCGGAGCTGATTGATATTATTTTGTTTGGTTCGACTCTTACTGGTGCGGACAAACCACATGATGTTGATATACTGCTTGTTTTTAAAGACAAAGTTAATCATCTTTATGCCCAACAGTTGCGACATGCTTTGCAGACCAAAGTGACCATTCCTGTTGAGGTTACTTCTAAGACATACGAAGCGTTGTTTGCGTCTGAATTCGTCGCTTGTGAAGCCATTTTGAGTACAGGGTATAGTTTGATACAGAAATTAGTACTCTCGGATGGTCTTGGTTACTCCTCACAAGTACTTTTTACGTATAAGTTGGGTGCAAAAACGAAATCAGAGCGAATGCGTTTTTATTATGCGCTCTATGGACGAAATAGTAAAGGTATATTACATACATTGCATGCACAAAAGTATACTGATACGGTTATTTTATGTCCTTTTGGGACGAGTGGTCGCATGAATGAGTTTTTATCATATTGGAAAGTTGAATTTTCTGCGGTACCTTGTTTGATTCCCTCTCGTGTGTTGTAAGGGTTTTTTCTTTTGTCGTCGTGAGGCTCGTTTTTGAGATTTCGAAAGGTTTATATTACTTGATTGAATATATCTTGTTAGTTTTACTATTATGAGGGATGATGGATGGCTAAGTTTTACTCACTGTTGATACTGATGGTTCTGGTTTTGGGAGCTATGGTGTTTGCGAATCCTACGTTTACACTTACTTCTGGTAGTAGGGTGGCGGATGTTGGGGATACGGTTCAAGTTACTTTGTCTTTTGTTGCAGGTGGTCCCGTTGGGAGTTTTACAAATTTTGATTTAACTACCACTGGTTTAACTCTCTCTTTTCTTCCTGCTGATATTGGTTGCGAATTTGTTGATAATATTGGTCACTGTGAATATTTTGGTTTTCCCGCTAATCCTTTGGTTTTTACTGCGCTGGTTATATCTTTACCTGCCACTATTACTGTTGAACGTGCTGAAGTTTCTGCGAGTGGCGATCTTACCGATCTTACTGTAAGTCTTGTGGGTTCCCCTCTCACTATTCAAACTGTAGCTCAAGGTCCTAATTGTCCTAATCAATGTGTCATTGGAACTCTTAGTTGTGCTGGGCAGAGTACTCCACAGATATGTCAAGCTGTTGCTGGTGCATGCACTACTTTGGAGAATAATGGTGCCCTTTGTGTGAATGGTGTTTCAAGTTGTGTTAATGGTGCTTGTGTTGATAATGATGCTCCTCTCTCTCATGAGGATTTACTTACTCAATTAGAAGCTGTTCTTCGTGATAATGGGTTGCATCGGTTGCAGCAGATTTCGCGTATTGCTCGCTTGTTAATGGAAGGTGATGTGCAATGAGAATTACTCTATTTTCACTCTTTTTAATTTCGGCTTTATTTGTTGGATTGTTTGCGGG
>CAYJTE010000162.1:0-2542 GCA_964372965.1 uncultured Methanosarcinales archaeon | reverse complement strand
TATGTCCTAGAGCTAGGCCTTGGGCGGATAAGATGAGCCCGAATTCTCCTGCTTTGGTTAATGAATTTGCGGTTAAAAACGCAGGTTTTTTGGTATATTTGAAGAGAGAACAGATGGTCATAGTGATTATTGGTTTGATAATGAGGACTACTGCTATTAGAAGAAGAATTGCAAACCACCATTGTTTTAATACAATTAGTGATATTCCCATGCCGAGTGAGACAAAAAAAAGGAGTGAGAAAAAATCTTTTAGGCTCTTTATTTTTCCGATGATTTCATGTTTGTATTGTAGTGTTCCAAGCGTAAGGCCGCCTACAAATGCTCCGATGGCAAGTGAGAATCCCATATATTCGAATGTTAAGGAAAATAGGAAACAAGTAGCAAGGCTGATTGTAAAGAGCAGTTCTTGACTTTTGGATGCGATACTAAATAACTTGGGGAAAAGGTATTTACTTGCAATGTATGCGAAGGTAAAAATAAGTACAAATTTGAAGATAGCAATCCCAAGAATACTTATACTGAATCCATTAATTGTGGTTAAAACTGATAAGGCAAATATAGCTACGATGTCTTCTGTGAGTAAGATTCCTGTTATGATTTTTCCATGTAAGCTGTTTAATTCTCGTCGGTCAGAGAGGATTTTTAATACTACCATGGTTGATGAAAAACTGATCATTAAACCAATGTAGGCTGCTTCTAAACTGAGAAATCCGAGTGTGAGGGCGATAGTAAATCCGGTTAGGAATAGAAGTGCTATTTGAATTATCGCTCCAAAAGTGGAAATCATTGCTACGTCTTTTAATGATTTTAGATCCATTTCAAGGCCAACTAGAAATAATAAAAAGGCAACTCCTATTAATGACATTGATTCAATAATTGTTTTATCAGTTATGATGTGCAGAACTGGTCCGATAACTATTCCTACTAGGACGTAGGAGAGGATAGTTGGCTGTTTTAATGTTTTTAGTATGAGAGATACTATGGCGGTGGCAATAATTATTATACCTAATTGTGTAAATATTTCAATTGTAACACCTACCATTGGGCGGATTAGATGTTTTCTGGTATATAAATCTTAAGTGTATTATGGTTTGGTTAGTTTGGTTAGTTTGTTTTTGGTCGTTAAATTTTTATTTTTGGGTGTACTTTTTTTAGCATGGAGGTTTTTTTTGAAGTTTTTGTTGCGCTTGTGTGCGGGCTTTTTTCTGGTATTATTACGGGCATTATCCCTGGTATTCATGTTAATTTGGTTGCTGTTATTGTTGTTTCTTTGTCTCCATTTCTATTGCAGGTTACGTCTCCGCTTGCGTTGGGGGTGTTTATTATTAGTTTAGCAATTACACATACTTTTTGCGATGCGATTCCAAGTGTATATTTGGGTTGTCCTGATGAGTCGAAGGTTCTAAGTGTTCTTCCAGGTCATCGAATGCTTCGTGAAGGAAGAGGTCATCTGGCGATTATGCTTCTTACGTGCGGATCGTTTGCAAGTTTAATTTTAGGAGCACTTTTAGTCCCGTTTTTTATGTGGGGGATGGTTGTTTTGCAACCACTGGTTTCTGTGTGGGTAGGGTATGTTCTTGTGGTTGTTGTTTTTCTGTTGATTTTGCGTGAAGGACGAATGTGGTTTTTTGCACTTGGTGTTTTTTTGCTTGCGGGTTTACTTGGGATTTTGGTGTTTCAAATTCAGGGACTCTCTCAACCTCTGTTTTCTTTGTTGTCTGGTTTGTTTGGGGTGTCACTTTTAGTTGAAAGTTTAGGTGAAGATAGTACGATTCCTGTGCAGTCGGAGATGTCAAGTGTTAATTTAGGTTGGAAACGGAGTACTAAAGCAGTTGGTGCGGCTACGGGGATGGGTTTTGTTGCAGCTTTTTTGCCAGGTTTTGGAAGTTCGCAGGCAGCGATTGTGGCTACGAGGTTTGTTGGAGATATAGGAGATGAGGGTTTTATGATTTTGGTAGGGGGAATAAACACAGCTAATGTGTTACTGAGTATTGTAGCTATTTATATAATTTCTAAAGCTCGTAATGGTGCAATAGTTGCTGTTCAGAATTTAATGGGGGGTGTTGGACTTAGTGAGATGTTGCTTTTTTTAGGTGTGGCAGTGGTTGTGGGGGCGCTTGCGACTATCATTACACTTCGATTGTCAAGAGTATTTGGAAAATTGGTTGCTCGAGTTAATTATGTGAAATTGGTTCGAGTAATAATTTTGTTTATTGTTTTGCTTTCATTTTTGTTTGATGGGTTTGTGGGTATCGTTATTTTGGGTGTAAGTACTGCGATTGGATTATTGTCTTCTCGGTGGGGAGTTGGGAAAAATCATTTACTTGGGTGTTTACTTCTGCCAGTTATACTTTATTTTTTATTATGAGGTGGTTATTGGGGTTTGTGCCTTATTATTTTATTTTTGCAATTTATCTTTTAATATGTTTGGTTTGTGGTTTAGGTCCATGTTTTTTCTGTTGTCAAAAAACTGCCCACTACCTGTGGAATACAAGAAATAGTGAGTCTATTTCATTTTAGAATTTGCTTTTTCCACCATGTG
>CAYJTE010000161.1:0-2569 GCA_964372965.1 uncultured Methanosarcinales archaeon | reverse complement strand
AATATATAATACTTTGTAGTGTTAACCCCACAATCTAAAATCAATAGAAATAACCAAAACAAGAAAAAAAACAATACTTCATTTTACTGAGATTCTTTAATAAGTTGAACTCCGGTAACAATTGCCCACACCCACATTGCAAACACTAAAATCAATCCTGCAATGAGAAAAGGAATTCCCACAAGAAAGATAGAAAAAATTGCACCACCAACAACGAGCCCCATACCAAGTACAAAAAAGACCATCTGTAAAATTCCAGTTTTCGTTCTGCCACCAATAATTGTCCCAAGACCCGGAATAACCAAGATATTGAGTATGAGTGCAGCAATAGCAAGCCCTTGACTTACCTTTTTTGGTTTAGCTGATGTCGATACAGCTGTTTTCTTCGATGCCACTGATTTAGTTGCTTTAGCCATATCGTTCAAGAGTAGATATTAGGGTATATAAATCATTCCTCGCAGCCAAATCAAAATTTCTAAAATATCCAAACCCTAAACAACATAAAAAACAGAAAGTAATCTCCTTTCTTACTCAGAATTATGAATCAATCTAACTCCGGTAACAATTGCCCACACCCACATTGCAAACACTAAAATCAATCCTGCAATGAGAAAAGGAATTCCCACAAGAAAGATAGAAAAAATTGCACCACCAACAACGAGCCCCATACCAAGTACAAAAAAGACCATCTGTAAAATTCCAGTTATAATTCGTCCACCAATAATACTACCCAATCCCGGAATAACCAAAATATTGAGCAGCAGTGCTACAATAGCCAGTGCCTGATTCGTTTTCTTCCTTACCATACTCTCTTAAAAAATCCTCTGTTTAAAAACATTACCTAAAAATACTACTTATTAGTTATAAAGTAAATATAAAACCTCGCTACGCTCTCTCCCCCTATCTACACTCTAATTCAAGAGAAATGCAAGAAAGGTGATATTATGGTAATCAATGTAGCTATTAACGGGTTTGGTCGAATCGGCAGAATGTTCTATCGCACAGCCTATCAGGATAAAAACATCAACATTATAGCAGTAAATGATTTAACAGATACGAAAACTCTTGCTCATTTGTTAAAACACGATACCGTTCACGGACAACTCCAAGAGTCGATCACCTACAACAATGACTCAATAACCATAGGAAAACAAAAGATTAAAGTCATCTCCGAGCGTGATCCAACAAAGCTTCCTTGGAAAGCACTCAAAATTGACATCGTGGTTGAATGTACCGGCAGATTCACCAACCCAACTGACGCTAAAATTCATCTCAGTCAAGGTGCAAAAAAAATACTTCTCTCCGCACCATTCAAAGGTGAAGACGCACTTCCAAACAATGCCATAACCCTAGTCTACGGAGTCAATCATCACATTTACAATAAAACAAAACATACCTTGATCTCCAACGCTTCATGTACCACCAACTGTGTCGCCCCCCTTTTGAAAGTAGTCAGCGACAATATTGGAATAAAAAATTGTCTGTTCACCACCATTCATGCCTATACAGCAGATCAACTCTTAGTAGACGGTCCACATAAAGATCTGAGACGCGCACGAGCGGCTGCTGAAAATATTATACCCACAACAAGCGGAGCCGATATCGCCGTTGTCCAAGCAATACCAGAGTTGCAAGGTAAACTTAAAGGTGCATCACTTCGAGTTCCTGTTCCCAACGGATCTGTAACCGATTTTGTCATTGAAACAGCTAAAGATACCAGTATCGAACAAATAAACAATCTCTTACAAGGAGCAGCCGAAAAACAATTCAAAGGAATAATTCAATACTCAACGGAAGACTTGGTTTCATCTGATATCATCCACAACTCCCACTCCACTATTGTTGATTCCAAATTAACCCAAGTTCTCAACAAACGGTTTGTCAAAATTGTATCGTGGTATGATAATGAGTGGGGCTACAGTAATAGAATGGTTGATATTGTAAAATTAATTGGGAAATAAGTTTTTGTAGCAAACATTCACGTATTATCATATCTTTTAGATATCAATTGATATAAAATGACTACCAAATCTATTGAATTTAATGAAACCGAAATGATAGAAAAATCAGATCGCCTAATAAGAAGATACCCTAATCTTAACACTGTACTTATGGTTGAAGATTTTCTGAGACAAAATCGGGATATGCCACTAAAAGTGGTACAAGTCAAAAATGGACTCCCTCGCAAAGTAATGCATCAGACACTTAAACTAATTTTGGAATATTTATGGAAGAGTGGAAAGATTATTTACGGACCAAAAGGAACACAATGGATCCATGCTGAGCCAGAACACCTTAACAAGATGAGAGAAAACACCTTAACAAGATGAGAGAAAACACCTTAGAGTTATAACTTGATGTTTGCGGGAAAAAAAGTACGTGTGGAACTAAAAGGTCAAGCCAGAGATAGTTATCTTAAACTGCAAGTGAGAAATGATAAAGAAGCCATGAGCATTCTACGCTCTATCGAAAGGGTTGTAACTCTTCTCAAAACAAATCCTCAACTGCAATGGGCAGAAAAAGAAGCAGGATACAAAGCGATGGGAGTGAATCTAGAAAACTCACCCCT
>CAYJTE010000160.1:0-2574 GCA_964372965.1 uncultured Methanosarcinales archaeon | reverse complement strand
AAAGGGGGTGAACGTGATAGTTTAGTTGGGGGTAGCATAATATTCCATGAGGACGTTAATTATGCGCTCTTTACGGCCGCAGAGTATGTGATATTTGGCGATGTCTTGAAAGATGGGGTGATTATGGGTTTGTAGTTCGATCAGTTTCTCGAAGGTGATGAAGGTTGGTTTTAACTGGTGATATTTTTTTAGGAGATGAGTGGTTTGGTCGATGGGTTTTCCGATGATAAGGATTTTTTGTTCTGATTCTTTTTTGGTGATGATGATGGGAAAATAGATAGTGAGATGCCAGATGATTTCGGCAATGTGCGGGTGGTTTATGTAGAATTCGTACTCGTGCATGGTTTCAAGTGTTGAGATGAGTGATCGCTTAAACTTGGAGGGTGTGAGTAGATAGTTGTCGTTTCGTTTCAGAATTATCTGTTTGTCGTTGAGTGCTGTTAGTTGTTCGGTTGATCCGAGTCTTGTTTGGTTAATACTTTGGTGGTAGTTGGTTGTGAAGGGGAGAAGGGGAGAAGGAGATGGAGGTGAGATGAGAGTTGGTCCATATTGATGTTTAGGTTTGTTGGTTTTTATTGATTGTGGTTTTAGGGCATAGTCTTTTATTGAAATATTGGTTTTGTGGTTTATTGGTCTAACTATGGCTTATTTTACAATTTTATGTCAGCGGAACGGTGGTTGTTTTGGGTGCTGTGGTAAAAATTATAGTCCGCCTGAACTAGTTCGCGCAGCGATTACTCAAAATACGGCTGAGTTTATTTCACTTAATCCCAGAACTGATGAGGAGTTTTTGGCGTTCCGCGATAGAGCAGATCCTGCAAACTTTCGTGAAGGGGTGTGTCGTAATTTAATTGCTGAACCTACTTCTGATTTGAGGGTGAAAGGGGGAGTACAATTTCTGTGTCCATTGCATCCGGCGCGTCATAACCGAAAAGATTTGAGGGTTGGACATTGTGATCAAAATTATATGTGTATTACGGCTAAGCGCTTCGAGGAGTGGGATCCTTTGCGTCGTTCTGATTTTTTAGCGTATATTGATTCTTTAGATTTAGATAATATGGGGTATTCTCTTAAGATGATTCGGATGGAGTTACTTCGTGGTTTTGAGAAGTCTAAAGGAGTGAGTGGGGGAGGGAAGAAGTAGGGGATGTCGCCTTGGGTGGTTGATTTGAAGTTAGTGCAGACTTCGTGTACTTCTGTATTGTCAATATCTATTGGACCATGTTCGAAGAGAATACATATCCAGTCACTCATGTTCCGGACATGTTCACTTGTCGAGTCACTTACGTTCGCGAGTTGCTGATTCGCAACCGTTCTCGGGTTGCCTGATGGCAACCTTGCCTTTGGCAAGTTTCAGTATATTGTTGAGGGGAATAGGTGATGTAGAGATCTTTGTCTGATTAGCGAGGTAATTAAAGAGAGATAATGTTCAGTTTTTTTGATATTTCATGAGGTGATTTGAATAATGTTTTTTGTGTTAATGTGAACATTGGTTTTAAAGAGGGAGACATATTTTTGATGTTTATCCTGGAAAATGATTTCTGTTTCTGAAGATTAAACTCATGTGCGAATGCTCTACTTACAAAGAGTACTCCTGAGAAATCAAAGGTAAGGTCGTCTTGATTTTTTTTGACTGCGTCTTGAAACAGACTTTGACATTGTGTTCGTAATATGGGATGTTGTCCAGTGATTGCTTTGATTTTGATATTATAGGTAGTCATAGAGATTCACTTTTTTAATGGGTTTTGGAATTTGTATAATTATTGCGGTTCCTTTTAGCTCTATATGCGGGAAGTTTAAATATGTTCTCTCCTGTTTTTGCACTATTATAAGCTCCTTGACTAGATATGACGAGAATGCTTCCTAATAAGCCTTTGGTGATTATTCGTACGCTACTACTTAAGCCATGACCACGCCCTTCAGGTTTAGATGACTTTCCACCGATAGCATGTGCAATCCCAACCGAATCATCATCTTCATGAAGACTTTTTGGTATAGTTAATCCATTATCATAAATAAGAATTGTTACGGAGACATTATCTTGTATGTATTGTAAATATGCAGCTTTAGATTTTGAGTGTTGGTCAATGTTGTCGAGTAGTTCACTCAAGATATATTTTAAACATTGGTTATCGCTTACAATTTTGCTGAATTTATCAAGGGTAACTGGAAGTGCATCTTTTTTTATTGAAATGGTTTTGGGATTTTGGAGTAGACTTTGTATTGTTACCGATGGTTCACAATATTGTTTGAGTAATAGGGGAATTTCCATGAGATTTCACATTGACATAATGAAAGACATAAATAAGTTATGAATTAGTTATGTCTTTCAAATAATAATTGGAGTAATCATAATTGATTTTAGCTCCAATTATTATGTTGCACGGAGTACTTCTTCAACGGGTTAGATTCTTGGTGCAGGTCTGTTCGTTGAATCAGACTTCGGCAAGTTGTGCTTTGCACTTATATCTGCTTCCTACCTATGCGGTCACTACTCAACGTTTCGTTCGGCACTTGCCTGCGAGCACAAGAAAGGATAGCTTTCCTTTCTGTGCAGACAGGATAGTGATCCTG
>CAYJTE010000159.1:1510-2594 GCA_964372965.1 uncultured Methanosarcinales archaeon | reverse complement strand
ATTTTATGGCTATTACATGAAGAGTTTGCAGGTAATATAAAAGAATATTTTTAACTTTTTAGGATGCCGTTTTCGCTGTTGATTGTAATGTATTTGATCTTTCACGCTCGAGTTTGGTTATAGTTGTATGAATCTGAGTTAGTTCATTGTACGTTCCTTCAAGGCGTGTTTGAATGTTTCTTATAGTGATTTGCAATAACCGTAATTCGGTGTCAATTGTATCCATTATCGCTCTGGTATTTTTATCACTAGAGTATACAATGTGCGATTCTTCTACAAGCAAACGAGCTATTTCTTCTTTTGCTTTTACAAGCATAGGATTTAATTCTTGGTCAATTCTTCTTATAATCTCAAATTGTGCTTTTATTTTTGATAAATCTATTTCGCTTATACGTTTCGCTTGCAGAAAACGAATTTTTATAATGGTTGCTTGTCTTTTTTCGCTTAATTTTTCCATTGATTGGACAAACCGCTCTATTAATTGAAAGTTATCTTTGAAATGATCAAGTTCCTTCAGCTCTTTTCGTATTACGTTTTGAAAACTATTAATGTTTAAAATTTCAGCTTGTATGGTGTGTTCAACGGTTTGAAGTGTTTCTTCCTCTGCTTTTGAGTTTTTTATTTTGTCACTTTGAAATCCTATTTTAGCCATATTGTTTAGAATTATTTTAGAGTATTAAATAGTTTTGATTGTTTGAGGTGTTGAAATTTGTTTTTTTAATCTGATTCAATAAAAATTAGTTCATATTCCTTAACTTGCTGCGGTTGGGATTTTTTATTCTCTTTAGGAAACAGGAAAAAAGCATGGCGAAGGGGGGAGAGTCAGCTTGCATTTTGAGTTTTCAAGGTGCAACGCATTTGAACCCCCAACCTCCACGTAACCCAGTTATTCTGTTAGTCATCAAACATTTGTTCTCATTGCTCAATTCATATGAGCGTGGCGCTATAACCAGGTTAAGCTACTTCGCCAGGAGAGAATCGCGGGGATTTTTATAAAAAGGTTTTGATTTTATTGTACAACCTGTTATTTTTAGTGCTTCTATTATTTTTGGAGCCTTTTTCATTCTATTTATTCATTGTTTGC
>CAYJTE010000159.1:0-1410 GCA_964372965.1 uncultured Methanosarcinales archaeon | reverse complement strand
AGGATTTAATTTCATTCTATTTATTCATTGTTTGCAGGATTTAATTTCATTCTATTTATTCATTGTTTGCAGGATTTAATTTCATTCTATATCTCGTGGATTAATCTCTTTCACTTCTCTTGGTTTAAGGTTTAATTTTTTTAGAGATAGATTCCCAATTTGAATACGTTCGAGTTTTGTAACTCTTGTTCCGATATAAGCCATCATTTTTCGTATTTGGCGGTTCTTACCTTCACTGATGATTACTCTGTAATAATCTTGTTCTGGTGTGATTGTGCAAGACTGAAGTGAGTAATCAGCTATGCGAATTCCTCCTTCGAGTTTTGCGATGTCTTTTTGAGTAAGCGGTTTTTCTGTCCAGACAAGATATGTCTTTTTAAGATATGTTTTTGGTGCAAGAATATAATCTTGCCATGATCCGTCATTAGTGAATAAAAGAAGGCCTTGTGAATCTTTGTCTAGTCTTCCTACTGGAAAAAGCCAAGCCAATTTGTATTTTTCTGGTAGTAAATCATATACTGTTTTTCGTCCATGTTCATCAGATTTAGTTGTTATGTACCCTTTTGGTTTATACATTGCAAGATAAATATTTTTCCTCTCAACTGGTTTCACTTTTTGGTTGCTCGTTATGTCGTTTTTGTTCTGGTTTGAATTTTGCAGAAGAATTATTTTATCGTGTTCAATATCAACCCAGGCAAGTGATTTTGTGACAATGGTGTTATTCACGATAACATTCCCTTCCCTTATCAGTTTTATGGCATCTGTTCGTGAACAAAGACCTAATTTTGAGAGAGCGCGATTGAGTGTAGTTCGGTTTCCCATGTGTATAGTTGTTATTTTGATTTTTTCGTGAATAACTTTGCAATTTCATCAACTGATTTTGATCCGGGATTTTTTATTATAGCATGAAAACTTTCGCCACCATCATTTTCATAGCGTGGGAGAATGTGTATGTGCAGATGAGGTACAACTTGTCCTGCAATTGTTCCATTATTCCAACCTACATTAAATCCTTTAGGATGAAGAGTTGTTGTGAGCAAATTCATTGTTGATTTAATGTCTGAGAGAATTTGTGATAAAATTGGTTCGCTTACATTTTCAAGTTTTTCAGCGTGTATTTTTGGTATTACCACAGTGTGACCAGCAGCATGTGGGTATATATCCAGAAAGGAGATAGTACTTTCCGATTCACATATTTTGTAGCAGGGGATTTCCCCTACTATTATTTTACAGAATATACAGCTTTCAATTATTTTTTCCATGTTTTCATGGATGTTTTTTAGTATTTAAGTTTTGCTTTGGCTGTTTATGTTATTGTACTTAGTTTAGTTATTGTATTAATTGTTGTTATTGTGGTCATTATAGTTATTTTAGTCATTATAGTTATTTTAGTCATTATAGTTATTTTAG
>CAYJTE010000158.1:2177-2635 GCA_964372965.1 uncultured Methanosarcinales archaeon | reverse complement strand
GATGTACAGTTTCTACTTAAGGATATTTGTGATATTAATTATTTTGGATATGAGTCGGTTGTGATATTAATTATTTTGGATATGAGTCGGCATTCCAAAAATTATGTTACATAAAAAATCCAAATATCTGTTTAGTATATGCTATTCCACCACAAAATCTTAGGTGAATATCATCAAGAACGATTGAAGGGGTTGGGTGGGTATGAAAATTGGGAGAGTCTCGTTTCTCAATTTGTATCGCCACATGTTCTTGAGCAATTAAAGGAGAAAAATGAAGAGAAAATAGGAGCACAACCAATCAAAAAATAATTTCTCTTCTTTTATTGCTAAAAGTAAAGAGGAGCCTATTTTTATAACCCGAAACGGGAAAATAACGGCGGTGCTGGAATACATCACCGATGACGAGGTGGAGGATTTTCTTCTTGATCTTGAGGAGATTTCTTAATAAACGGCTCAAG
>CAYJTE010000158.1:0-2167 GCA_964372965.1 uncultured Methanosarcinales archaeon | reverse complement strand
GAGAAAATAGGAGCACAACCAATCAAAAGATAATTTCTCTTCTTTTTGCCACAAGTCATTTAAACCCTCAAATGCATCTTCGTTGGTGGTACGGGTTATTACATATAATATTGAGTATTGTGAGGGGATGGAAGGTGTGTGGTACAAATATCTTTATTTCTGGAAAATATTTTTTCCTCCTAAAAAACTTGACGAACGTATTATTTCTGCTCTGAGAGCACTTCACCCTGATATTTTAACTCTTATTGAGGTGGATACCGGTTCATTTCGAAGTCGAGGAAAGGATGAAGTTATGTTTTTTGAACAGGAGTTGGGTCTTAAGAATTTTGTTGAACTAGTTAAATATCCTCTTACAGGGTGGATGTCGTTGTTTCATCATGTACCTATTTTGAAGAAACAGGGAAATGCTATTATTTCAAAATATAAAATTAGTAATACGAAATATCATGTGTTTCATGAAGGAACTAAAAGGATGGTTATTGAGGTTGCAGTGCACTGTCCGCAAAAGGTAACTCTTCTTGCAGCGCATTTGGCACTCGGGTCTTCCGCACGTCGAAAACAAATTATGGAATTGATTAAAATTGTTAATAGTATACATAATCCGGTGATTTTAATGGGAGATTTTAACACATTTAATGGTGAAAGCGAAATTAAAGAATTACTTGCAAAAACGCATTTATATGATATGATTTCACTTGATAAAAAATCGTTGCCGCTTACAGAACCAGCGTGGCATCCTACTCGTAGATTAGATTATATTTTAACTTCACATCAAATAAAGGTTACAAAGTATTCAGTACTTGATTTTCATTTTTCAGATCATTTACCTTTGATGATTGATTTTGAAGTGAAGTAAATGGAGAGAATATGTTCAGTTTGAGCATAATTTAGGGGATTGACTATTGGTTGCGGATCGCGCTATATAAAGTGAAAGATTGCGTTAAGCATCGAGGTTTGACTGTACAGGTTCACACGCTATAAGAAAATGATAGTAAGGTGATCAGAGAGTGAAATGTCAAATATATTTATATATTTCATATTTATATATTTCATATTTATATATTTCGACTTGTTTGGGAGTGCGTTTTGATTATTGGCGGTGTTTATCTGTTCAAATGGGTTACGGGTTTCGAAAATATGGTTACTAAATGCGATGGATGGTGGGTAATATTATTGCTCTTTTCGATTGGTGGTTTTGCTGAAGTTGATGTGGTGCCACCCATAATTACTCTTGAGGGAGAGAATAATGTCACGCTTGAAGCATTGGCAAACTATGACGACCCCGGTGCGAGTGCGTTTGATGATGTGGATGGAAATCTAACTGATTTTATTGTGTATGGTAATGAACTTGATACTACCATTCTTGGTAATTATACAATTACTTATGATGTGTCAGATGCGGCGGGAAATCCAGCAACACGAGTGATACGATATTTACAGGTTGTTGATACTCGACCACCAATAATATATTTGAGAGGAAGTCAAATAGTTACAGTTGAAGTTGGATCTAATTATACAGATTTGGGAGCGTTTGCTATTGACAGGTTTGAAGGGGATCTCAGTTTGTTAATCATTAACAGAAGTGTAGTGAATACTTCGGTTTTGGGAGTGTATAATGTAACATATAATGTGCAAGATTCTTCAGGAAATGCAGCAAATCAAACGATTCGAACCGTGTATGTTGTATCTGATGTGATTGCCCCGATTATTACTTTGGTTGGATCTGCTAGTATCTCACTTTTCGTAGGTGATGCCTATGTTGATGAAGGTGCTACTGCTTTTGATGCAGTGGATGGGAATTTGAATGCGTCTATTATTGCGATTAATACGGTTAATACAAGTGCAGTGGGGATGTATACAGTAACATATGATGTTAGTGATTTTTCGCATAATACAGCAGTATCGGTGGTGCGGTTTGTGAGTGTGATGGCAGCTGCATCAAATAATGATGGGTCATCATCTAATGCGGGTGGTAGTGGAGGCGGTGGAGGAGGTAGTGGAGGAGGTGGAGGAGGTCGAAGTTTGAATCCACTACAACTCCATAATACTGTTGAATCGATAACACCGGTGGTTAATACGGTTATTGTGCGTACGACGGCAACCCAAAAAGATGATTCAACTATTGTTACATCTCAAGAGCAAGGGCAGGTGGTAGGGAGTAGGGATC
>CAYJTE010000157.1:0-2655 GCA_964372965.1 uncultured Methanosarcinales archaeon | reverse complement strand
TTGGTTGTCAAGTAATCTTCACCTTCATGGATATTTGCCGTCAGTTCGAACCAGTGCAATGCATGATGTAAACAGGCCGCTTTGATTTATTTTTGCGATGATGGGAATAAAAACGCTGCTCCGCGGGTTGAATCTAGGCGATTGCCTGGAATTTTAACGCCAACTAATTTTCGTAAGTTGGTGGCGTTAAAACTTGAGTTAGGCTGATAAAAATTCTCTTAAATATCAGCCTACCTCTACGGTCGCAATAAATTTCACCAGGGGTCAAACATCGGATTTGGCTCTGTGTACATGCCGACATCTGGCTCTGCAATAAACCTTGTAATTAACAATCGTGGTTTTAGGCACCAAACCGTTGTAGGTTCACCTTGAATTAGCGCACCATCAATAAGCTGATTATGTACAAAAGTTGCTATAATGTGGGCAATTCGAATAAGCGCATATTCTTCGCCAGCAACCCCTACCTCGCATGGGCCAACATGATTTTCGGCATGTTTCTGTGTTTGTTCTATACACGACTTCCAAACATCTCCATTCAAATCTCCATCAAACTTGAATTCAGAAGAAAATTTACCATTGAAACGTATCCACACTTCCGGGATTAGCCAACCGTGTTTGGCATATTGCTCGAATACAGCCTTGTGTTTAGGCGAGTTGTTCCATTGGCTTGATGGAATATTATCAGAATTTGTTCGAAAATATTCTGAAGTTGTTCTCTTATCAAATATCATAATGTAGTAACGCAAATCAAAGTCAATCAAACGCTTAATAACTGCAGTCCATTTGGTGTAAAGCTGTCTTTTCGGGCCATGGCTATCAATGCTATGAGCTGCTTTTTTCGCTTCGTCCATGTTCGAGCATGATACAGCCACTAGAACAAAATGCGAATAGTTATCTGGGTCGAACCCAATACCTTTGGAACCATCTACTCCTACAAACATCTTCTGCGGCATAATAATCAATTTATTTTCCATTTGCAAAGATAATTGCAGGTACTGCCACCTGCGGGGTGAGATTGCGCTTGTTATACTGGAAGTACTCCTGATCTGGCCAATAAAGCTATTGCTCCGGCGCTCACAAAGATGATCAAACCAAATCCAAACAGCCACCCAATATTGAGTGAGAGAAGGTTTGAGACGATCAGGCCCGTGCCTAGTACTCCTATAGTTCCGGTTCCGAGGATTCCTAATCCCTTTAAGCTGCTCATTTTTTTCACCTCCTGCCCATGCTAAGACAGTCATCTTATATAAGTAGAATATGCCTTGTTATGCCTATTTATGCTTTTTGGTTCAAAAGAGCAGAATCTATACTTTTAAATATAGCCTGTCCTTAATATTCTCATGAGCGAAAGAAAGGGGAACTCGGAGATACTAAAACAATCATATTCAATCCTTCAGAATGGTCCTATTTCTGTGAATGAACTGGCCGATAAACTTGGTTCCAATTGGGCAACAGCTAAACGCGCACTGGACACTTTGGAAGAGATTGGTTTGGCAGCTCGGCAAGAAACGGACGGTCGTAAATATTTTTTGAAGCAAGAACTAGCGCCGCTTGTTCCGCAGTCAAGTACTTTATTCAATCTTCCTTTATCAGATAAACGGATGGAAATTTGCAGAGCTCTGTATGCAAAAATTAAAACAAAATGGCACGAAAAAAATAAGGCAATACCAAATAAAATCCAAACCCAAAAAATTGCTTCTTGTATTGCGAGAAAATTTAATCAACTAGATATTCCTCATGTTTGGTATTTGTATGGCAATACTTTAGTGTTATCTTATAATCCGAGTGAGGATTATTCTGATGCTAGCTCTGACGCGTTGAATAGTCAGGACATTCTTAAGGAAATTGATTCTGCAATTAACGAATTTTCAAAAAGTAAAAACTCCAAAGAAATAATGCAAATTCAATATGCTGCTGACGGAGCTCCTAAAATTTATTCTACCAAACTTAATCTTTATACTCTTTTGACCACTTATGATTTAGATGTACAAGAAGTTAGGAATAAACTTGTTTTTTTGTTAAGTCAATTTAGAAATGAATTACCTCAAAATGAAGAAACTAAAAAAATCCACGTTTTCTTAGCTGAATTCAATAGTACTATTAATCGCGCACTTCAACAAAAGCAAATAAACGAATTCCGCCCACAAATTATTTCAACATTTCAAAATATATGGGGGTTAACCGCACTTTATTATTTTGTTCAAAGTGCTAAAGCTTATTTTAGCGAAGTAGAGGTTCGAACAAACGTTGAACCAAAACGAAATCGTATTATTATAGAGGCGCAGGAAAATCTATTGGAGCTTGAAGGTTTATTTCCCCAAAACATTTTAGCTGAAGATTTGCCAAAATTCAAATTTTTGACAGAGCTTAAAGGGAGTCTGAAGGAAACTCCTGCAAGGACACATGAACAACGCCTAAAGGACTACGAGGAATTCAAAAAGCAAACTCTCACAGGTTCATCGGCAAAACGCACTCAATAAGGTCAGAACACGGTAAAAAATCTGTTGTATTGCTTGTAACCAAAAAAGAAGCTTTACATTTCAATGCCAATGCAACATGCAGTGCGTCCTCATAATGAGTCGGGAGTTTTTCAGCACGTTCAAAATCCTTTTGCTCTGAAAAAACCTCGACAAGCTTGTCCGATTCCCTGAGCCG
>CAYJTE010000156.1:2431-2674 GCA_964372965.1 uncultured Methanosarcinales archaeon | reverse complement strand
CCGCATAACGCGCCTGAGGGATTTTCAAAGAGAAGGTCGCTTTAGGCCGCTTGAGGACTTTTTCTACAGAGCCCTTTTAATCATATAGTTTATGTATTATTAGTGGGGGGTTGTCCCGAAGATTTTAAATAGTAGTTGTGGCATTGTTTTTTTGTACTTCCGTGGGAATTAAGGTGTTTGGTTAAAAATAAGCACGGTGGATAGAGGGGTATTGTTACTCTCAGTTTAGAAATTATATTGTTA
>CAYJTE010000156.1:0-2331 GCA_964372965.1 uncultured Methanosarcinales archaeon | reverse complement strand
GGGTTATGTTGTTAGGGTTATGTTGTTAGGGTTATGTTGTTAGGGTTATGTTGTTAGGGTTATGTTGTTGGGGTTATGTTGTTAGGGTTGTGTTGCAGAAGTCAAATTGTATATTAGGGGTGGAATTCGTGCGAAATTGGGTATTTTTCAGTCTATTCATTATTCTTCTTGTGTGTAGTGTTGCTTTTGCTGAGGTTGAGTCGTCAGTAATTCAAAATCAAATCTCTTTTGGCAAAGAGGCTACGTACAAATTTACAGTTCGTAACAGTGCGGATGCTACTCAGCAATATACTGTATTTTCGTTACAATCAGGCCAGGGGTGGAATGTGGCAGCTGCTCCTCTTTCGGATCGTGTCTTTACTCTTCTTCCAGGTCAAACGAAAATTCTTACGGTAGTTGCGCGTCCGGTTAAACAATTACCTGTTGGAATTTATTTTTTGCCTGTCTCTGTTATGGGAGATAAGGGTGATGATTACTCTGAGTCTCTTAAAGTTTATTTGGGTAAAGAGGTTCTTGAAGTATATGCTCCTAGTATTGCGGTTACTGTTGATATGAATGACCGAATTACTCCTGGAGAAGCGCAGAGTGTGAAGCTATTTTTGGAAAATAAAAACAGACTTGATTTAAGCGGTCTTGTTGTTACAATGTCTGGAGAGCTGGCTGAGTTTAACCATGAAATCACTGTTGATCTCCCTAGTCTTGCTTCAAAAACAGTTGAGTTCACGGTTGGAACAGATAAATATACTCAACCAAGGGAGTATGATATTACTTTTAACTTTGAACACCAAGGAAAAATTGCGAAAACGATGAGTCAAAAAGTTTCTATTGTGACGGTTTTATCACCTTTTGTTGTTTCAGAGGAATCACAGACTGTGTTTGGTCGAAGAGTTGGAAGTCTTTCAATTCGTAATGAGGGTAATGTGCGTAATGAGCAACAGGTGTTGTTTCCAATTTCAGAGATTGAGTCTTTTTTAATTGAGAGTGATACGGCGATTGTTGAGTCGGATGATGGTTCAGAAAACTTAGCGTTTACACTTTCGCTCTCACCACAGGAATCATTGATTGTTAATTATGTTATTAATTACCGCTGGTTGATGTATGTTTTTGTTGCTTTAGTTTTGATTTTTGGATTTGTGTGGTTTGCGCGTTCACCGGTTCGCGTTATTAAGAAGGCTACGACACTTCAGATGGATGAAGAGGGGGCGCTTGCCGAATTAAAAATTACTCTTGAGGTGGAGAATAAAACTGATCATCCAATTCGACATATTACAGTGACTGATACGGTTCCGGGTATTGTTTCTGTTGAGAAAATATCCGAACTTGGTACTCTTAGGCCGATTGATGTTAGACATCAGGGCGGGAAGACTAAGATTGTGTGGCTTGTTGCAGAGTTGGATGCTCGGGAAGATCGTCTTATTACTTACAAGGTTAGGTCAAAATTGAATATCCTTGGCGCGCTTAGTTTGCCACGTGCACAATGTGAGTTCAAGGCGAGGAAAGGTCTTAGGCGAAAGGCGTATTCCAATTCGTTTACGCTGCGCTGAAGTTAGGTCATATAGGGGGGTTTATTTTGGTTATTTCAGGTGTTGTTTGATCTTGCTCCTATGAAGCGCATATTGGATAATAAAAACATTTATATATCAGCAACAATTCGACTTTCTAACAAGATACGTCGGCAAATGACGAAAGAGAGGGTGTTAAAATGAAAGATTTTTTCTTACAATTAAAAGAAAAGTTAATTGGTCCTGGTGAGGAAAAGGAAGCTGAAAATCCAGAGGATTTTGTGGAAGTTGCTTCAGGCTCGCAAGTTAAGGAAGATAGGGCTCGGGTTTTGGTGCGACCATTTGTTATGGAAGACTTTGAGGATATTAAGGAAGTTCTTGATGTTCTTCGTGAGGGTACAACTATTGCTCTTGTGAATATTAAACCACTTAAGGATAAGGATCTCGTTGAACTTAAGAGGGCTATTTCGAAACTACGTAAGACTTGTGAAGCAATTGATGGAGATATCGCAGGGTTTGGCGAAGATTATGTAGTGGCTGTGCCTTATTTTGCACGAATTCATAGAAGTGGTGCTGCTGGGCAGCGTCCTCCTTCTGCTGATTAGATAGTTTTTTGTTTATTTCTTTTGTTTTAAGGATTATGTAGTTTGTTTTTTGAACTCGGTGTAATTGTTTTTTGAACTCGGTGTAATTGTTTCTGTTTTCTTTTAAAAACCAGATGAATGTGAGAAGTTGCCGTACGGCAACTTGCCTAAAGGCAAGTGCACTTGCAGGGTATGTTATCATTGTTAGGTATGTTTTCATAGTTGGGTATGTTTTCATTGTAGGG
>CAYJTE010000155.1:0-2746 GCA_964372965.1 uncultured Methanosarcinales archaeon | reverse complement strand
ACCTGAATCCACGTAAATCACTCATCCCCACAACAGAGTTAGCATCATAGTCCCCTAGATTGCAAGAACCACCTTCTGAAGAACTTCCAGCATCTACACGCACCCATGCACCAACATCATTAGTAACAATACATTCCATTATACCATTATCACTTCGAACACCATGATTTTTGTTGAATGTAACATTCCCCACAGGACCGCAAACATCCCAATTACTACTTCTTCCACAAATGTATCGAGAATCACTAGGATGAACAGCACCTAAGTTTTCACAAACTGCCCCAGCACCACTACCACGAACACAATCTGTTAGCTGATCACAGCATTTTTTGCGAGTAATTAAATCACTTGTATACGGTGGAACATCACTACATACTCCTACATTTGGAGCAGCACAACTTCCTGATATTCCACCCCTACACAAGCCTTGTGCCTGTGTTAACACATCACCAGTCGGAGAAATGGGTGGAGACGGTTGTGGAGTACCGCCACCTGAAGGATTAACACCAAACAATTCCTGAGTACAATCAACATTTTGATCGGCAAAATTACACACTTTACCAGTCCCTGAACATCTTTCTCTATTCCACCTATCAATAGCAACGACCCCTGATTGTGATGCCTTCTGACACAAACCATCCATAAAAACAGGATCACTACTCAAAGGAGGAACAATCACATTAGTATTGATTAAACTCAAATCAAAACGACAAACATTAACATCACAACGAAAAACACCATTGCAATTTTGTGAAGAACAAATATTAATATTCATCTCCGGACTATCAATAGCTATACTCGGACTACCAACAGCCTTCCCCGAAACCGATTCACGAAGCGGATTATAATAGAGAAACACACTAAAACCAATAACTATCAGCACAACGACAACAACAAAAACAACACCCTGTCTCTTATGAATCTCAATCATCTATTCCACCTAATCATTTAATCCTACCATCATTATTATTTATATGTCTATCGCCAATATCATCACCAAAATAATCAACAAACCAATGAAAACGATCGTAAAACCGACCGTTTGTATGCTTCCAATTGTAAACCAAATGCTGATAAATCGACCTGTCCACTATCCATAGCAACCCCGCCGGCATTTCTCGCCGCCTGTTGCGCAATTCTCGAAGCACCAGCAACCAGAGGAAAGGTAAAACATCTCCCTTCAGGAACCGGATGAAGAAAAACGACAGCAGGACTAACACAGTTAGTGCCATCATTGGAGGGTACATTTCCCTCCGGACATTGATATTCACACTTTCGAATAGTACATTGATTCACATATTGTATAAAACGCGAAGCCATAGGAACATTTATATTATCATTAGCACATAAAGATGCACCCGGAAAGGGAACACCACTACAAGTCTCAAATGTATGAAGAAAATCTAAATCAGCAACATGTTCTTCATTCATTACCGCATCATACCAATTAATAGTAGCATGAATTCTCACCTCAGGATACAAAACATCTTCATTAAAGAGAACTCTCAAATATTCTTCAATATAATTTAAAGAAAGACCATTGGGTAACGAATCCCTAGCAGCCACTACTATATTGCTATCAGAAGGTGAACTCTTATCTCTTAAAACTAAAGGATTAGAACCAACTGACCTTACATTTGCTGGAACAACAGTATCATGTATTTGTCTGCCCTCAATACTTACTCTAGCAGACTTAAAATAACCATTTCCATGAACTCCAAGTGAGCAATATGAATCTGTGCAAACAGAATTAGGAACAAAATATTGAGAAGCACGAACGAGCGGAGTAGATACTGTAAAATAAGATCTAAAACGTGCAGTAGGTAAAACATCCTCTGGATACAAATACTCACTACGTACTTGACTACCGTGAATTGCTCCACCCACTACAGAAACTACACCCTCGCCCTGGCTATCAGCAACATAGTCGGGTATAGTCAAAGTAAATCGAAATAAAGACTCACCACTATCCAGAGTAAACTCCTTACTAGGCCTCAGCAGAACAACCACATAATTACCACCCTCATAACCCTTAAACATTCTGAATTTTGGATTGGAAGAAATAATTTGAGGTAAAGAATAAACTCCATCATCCTCACTAGTAGGGTTAACCCTAACATAAAAGAGCAGAGGAGTTTCATGCTTATATCCATAACCATAATCATTAAAATTCGTAAAGGAAATTCCTGATGGACCTGCATATCTAAAATCACAAGTAAGAGTATTGCCAGGTACAAAATTGAGACCATCCACATTAGGAGAGGAATCACTACAATCTATCCTATACAAATTTCTTCCTATATTTACATCTTGAGTCATAATATCCCCCCCAACAATCCTTGAGTTCCTCATTCCACTTAATGGAGGAAAAAATTGTATAAACGACCACCCACCATCCGGCTGAGCAAAATCAGGATCATAAAAAACATTTGTTTCACAAGAATCTGATACTTGCCAATTTCTAGTTGCTCCAGACCCCCCATTATATTTTCTATTTCGTTCTTTAGTAGAAAAATCCATCCAAAGACAGCCAGGAACACTGTTACACTCATTCTTATTTTGGGGTTGAACACAAGGTTGATACCTTGAGTGAGCAGCATTTTCCAGAGGTTCGCGAACCGCAACAGCACCTATAGCAAATAAAAACAAAAGAAAAACAATACCAAAATGCTGTGTTGCATAACTATCAAGATTAAAACAATAACTGCATAGCTTTAGCTATGCCTCGCCATAGCGTTTTATTTTT
>CAYJTE010000154.1:0-2799 GCA_964372965.1 uncultured Methanosarcinales archaeon | reverse complement strand
CTATTGGGGTCTTGCTTTTGTCCGTCGTAGCCGAATTCTCGTGAGAGTTCACTGAGTGGATGTCCTTTCGATTTGATGTTGAATGATTTATACCATCCAAATGGTGCGGCGTGCGTCTGGTACAGGGGTTTTAGTGCTTGCGCTGCTGCTTTTAGGAACTCATCAGCAAATGAGGGGTTTGCTAAACTAGAACTGAGGTGGGCATAGGGATAGACAACGACTGTTTTGGCTTTAAGTTGGACGGCGATATCGCTCACTTGTTTTACGTATTGTTGTACTATTTCTTGGAGATGTCTCTCATCACGTTTCTCGACGCTGGTGAAGATGACTAAACAATCATCAACACGCTTGTTTTCTTTGTGGATCTCGTCTGAGGCTGATTTAAGTGCTTTTTTTGTGGCTTGAAACTCGATAAAATCGGCGTGTACGGCTAGTATTTTCATGTTGGTCACCTATGATACTATTTTTTCATTTCATTGATTTTTTGTTATTTTGACTTACTATTGGGGTAGTTACTTGTTATGGTTTATAATTTTGTCCTGTTTTGGGGGGCCGGACAGTATGCATTTACGTAGCCCTGTTTAACGAGTAGTGGTGGTAGAAATAGTAATGATTATGGTTACTGGTTGACTTAATAGGGTCATATTTTATGCTGGTTGGAAGAATTATTTAAAGATTGTGTTTGGTTTTTGTAAATTAAAATTAACGGTAAATATTATCATGATGGTCTAAATCATAAAAGAGAATAGTATCTTCTGAGGGTATGTACTTGAAGAGTAAGACAGATGAACCTTTAATATGAACGCGTTTGTAATTTTCCAACGGTTTTCTCAAGTTTTTGTAATGAGATACATCTTGACAAGTTAAGATTTCATTTACTTTATTTATTACAGCATCGTACATAACTCTATCTTTTTTGAGCAACTTGGAGAGAGTTTTCTTTAACCCTTCTTCTATAGAGAACTTTGCATAATTGATGAAATCATGGCAAAGTTATCTATAGCGTAATTACGCATTTTCAAGTTCATTCTTTAAATCTAATAAAGAGCTATACTTACTAAATTTACCGTTCTTCTCAATATTTTCTATTTTCTCTATATACTCTGGATGAAGTTCTGGCTCTAAACATTCTTCTTGGTATTGATGGATGATAAAGTTAACGGCTTCGGATTTATTTTTGAATCCAAACTTGCCTTTTACAATGTTTAATGTTCTGTCTTGACTTTGTCCTAAATTAATGATTGCTTGTACCATGTTATGTTTTATTATGTTTTATTATAAAAAGTTATTAGTTGAAACTTGCATAAGAGAAAGGTTTAAATAAATAGTAAGATGCATCTTACATATGGAAATGGCTTTCACAAAAATGAGTTCAAAAGGACAAATTGTTATTCCCTCTGAGCTTCGAGCGGGTATGAAAGAAGGCGAACGACTCATTATTATCAAAAACAATGACCAATTTATTTTGAAGAAGGTTTCGGAGATGGATGGTAACCTGAAAGAAGATATTGAATTTGCTAAACGTACTGAAGAAGCATGGAAACGCTACGAACGTGGTGAGTTCAAAACCAGTACTGCAAAAGATTTTTTGCATGATATTGAGATATGGTAGTTGAATTTATTGAGAGAGATGTGCACTTCGAGAAGATTTTTTTGAAGTTGGACTCTCATTTGAAGGAAATAGTTAAGACACAAATACGAAAAATTATGGAAAATCCAGATGTGGGAAAACCAATGCGGTTTGCTCGCAAAGGTACACAGGAAGTTTATGTGGGTTCTTTTCGATTATCTTATATTTATATTGCGGTGGATAATAGAATAGTGTTCTTAGATTTGTACCATAAGAACCAGCAATGAGAGGAAACCTTTTTTTGTTGGTGATTGTTCTCCGATCTGGTTTTACTTTGAAAACCACCTGGGTGCTTGCATTTCTATCATTTTGGCTCCTGAGAAGAGTACACAAAAGCCAGTTGTGAATATTGCAAGGTAGGGAATAACGGGATGTATTGGGAGGAAAAAAAGTATTATGAGGGTGATGGTTCTGCTTTGAATGAGGGGAAGAGTCATGGTACTTACAAAGTAGAGGATGTACACTAGTATGAACAGGATGCAAATGAGATAGAAGTATAGATCGTTTAACGCGATTGCCAGTTTAGCAATTGCTCCAAAATTGATGGTGGCATCGGTTATGGCATCGAAATAACTTCCTGTTTTTGTGGGAGTTGAATGTCGTGCGATCACTCCATCGAGCGCGTCGGATACGAGGTGTAGGAGAGCGAATATAATGAATAGAACGTGATTTTGGAGCAGGAAATAGATTGCGGCAAGGCCGCTGAGCAGGGAGATTGTAGTCATAGAGTTTGCGGTGATGTGAAGTTTAAGGAGAAATTTAGTAACTGGTTCTAACTTTGTGGTACGATACGTGCGGAAGCGCTCTACTGTGGACATGACTCTTTGGTGGAAGAGGTGGTTTAAGTAGATTTGGGGCGAGTTTGGGCTCTGTAGAAAATCTGGTTGAGACCGCCAGAAGGCTCGACCTTCCTCCCATTTTCAATCGAAGGCGCTATCAAGTCACTTCGTTGCACTCGTTTCTAGTCACTCACTGCGTTCGTTCGTGAGTTGCCTGTCGGCAACCGTGAGTTGTCTACTTGGCAACCGTGGGTTGCCGTACAGCAACTTGCCTAAAGGCAAGTGCACCCGTAGGGTGTGTCCTGTCGTTTTGGACTCGCCTTCAGCGAGCAACCCCGCATAACGCGCCTGAGGGATTTTCAAAGAGAAGGTCGCTTTAGGCCGCTTGAG
>CAYJTE010000153.1:0-2807 GCA_964372965.1 uncultured Methanosarcinales archaeon | reverse complement strand
CTCAAACTTTTTAACAAAGCCTACATAACACAAAAATCAAACCCATGGTTTTCCCACTTTTTCAAGTTCCAAAGAATTAACCATCTGTTGAGTATCAATACGCAACTGCTCATCAAAACTAATAACATACTTCGTATCCATCTTTCCCTGGCGATTATACACAACTTCACTCCCATCAATATATTTCATAGATGCACCTGCTGCTCTACAAATTGCATCGGGAGCACACACATCCCAACTCGACGCTTTCAGACTCACATTTCCCACGTACAAATGTGCTCGACCAGTTGCCAGACGCATAATACGCAGACCCTCACTTCCCGTAATTTCTAAATCAGTTATTCCAAGACCAGCGATAAGTTTTTTTCCTATATCACTAATGGGTAATCTGGAGTGACACGCAAGAATTCTTCCATTCAGTGTTGCCTGTTTTATATCAAATGTTTTACCCTCTGAAATCATATATGAACCTACACCTTGAGCTCCGAAAAACATTTTTTTCCCAACTGGCTTATACACCACTCCTAAAACTGGAATACCATCCTGTGCAAGTCCTACATGAACTGCAAATTCATCAGTATACCCTACATATCCGCTCGTCCCATCGAGCGGGTCAATATACCAACATCTATCATTTGAACCACGCACCATCTCATTTTCTTCTTCACTCACAATAGAATCGAGGGGAAATACCCGTTGCAACTCACGTAACGCATGAACATTTGAAAGTTTATCTGCTATCGTCACAACCGACCCGTCTTTCTTCCGACAAAACTCCACTTTTGGAGAATAATGTTGCATCAAAACATCAGCACAGCCAAGAGCGATTCGAGAAGCTTCCCGTAGTTCAAAATCAAAATTCATAGTAATGAAAACCCCGTTTTCTATTAAAAGATTATTTCAATCAAATAGATGCATTCAATAATGCAATGAAAAATAGGAACCAAAGCCACCAACTAACTTAATTTGAAAGCGGTCTCTTCTTCAGAAGTTCAACAAGTTTAATCCCAAACTCAGTTGCCGCAGCCGGACCATTCGCTGTCACAAATAGTCCATCAACTGTAACCGCATCTCCCGTATATTTCGCTCCACCGCGAGAAAGAAAAACTTCGCAAGATCCATCCTCATTCCATACCGTAGCCCTTCGGTCCTTTAAAACACCTGCCGCTGCAAGAATAGTTGGCGCAATACAAATTGCCCCAATCAACTTTCGTTTTGTATGAGCGTCACGCGCAATCCGCAGAGCAGCACTATCTTTGACATACCCCCTCGCCCCAGGTCCACCAATGAAGATAATACCATCATATCTATCCACATTAATCTCTGAAAGTGAAAACATTGCTTGCGCCGTACCACCAAGTTTTCCTCGACAAATTCCCTTTGTTTTCGCTGCAATTGTCACCACTACACCCGCTGATTCTAAAGCAGCTTTTGTATCTCGAAGTTCATGGTCTTGAAACCCCTCTGGCGCAATAATCAATAACGCTTTCATAATCTCACCTTTTCAGTATGTAATATGCATCTATAATTATAAAGGTTTTTGTGATCGCAAAGTAAGCTTAGAAATATTTAGATCGCATAACCACAATCTATAACAACCAACATTTATATATTGTCAAATTAACCAATCTAACTCATGACTACCTACAAAATCGTACCATTAGAAGAAGTAATCGCAACATCAAATCCCCTGGAATTGGATCTCTATAGCAATATTCGCGAAACAATAAAATTATCTAACATAACGAAAGGAGGCATACCAATGCCTCAACTTGACGTGTGGAATTACGCTGCATACCACAAACATTGTGACCACAGATCCATTGGAAGCAGTAGTTTTTCTGCAGTATTAAGTGATATTGAAAAATCACTTAAACAATATCAACCATTCACCGGCCTTATTCTCCATGGTTATCGTCTTAGTCCAACAGAACAAGAACAAGTTATGCACACTGTAAGTGCCCCTCTCGTTGCCTTAATAATGGAACCCCCAGCTGTCACTTCACAAGCTCAAAAAATGAAACAAATTTTTATTGAAAGTGGTGGAGTTATTATGGAATTTGGCGGACCTCACCGTCTTCATATTGTGATGTGATATAGCCTGAATTTCTGTTTCTTTCTGATTTTGTCTAAGCTGCCAAAATCTTTATAAATAATCTCTAGTGTTGTGCAAATTAGTGCCCCAGTGGCTCAACCTGGCTAGAGCGAATGGCTGTTACGTCAAATCTTGACTAAGATACCATTAGGTCGTCAGTTCAAATATTGACGCTCAAACAACAATACTTCGAACGTTCGTAAGAAAATCTGACCTGGGGCGCTTTACCTACAGTGTAACGCTACAGTCCCCTGTTTGGGCTACAAGCATTATATAGGCTATTTCTTGGAGAAGATATCTATGTGTATCCACAACTATGCCAAAAAATATGAACAATGTAAGAACCGGGTTCAAAAAGCCAATATCTCAGATAGAAATAAAGAACTTATTTTGGCGATGAATAACAAACTTGTTTTAGAGAGACTTTCAAAGCCGCATCCAATGAAACATGTGAAAGTCCTACACCAATGGCTCGAGATTTAAATAAAGATTTCACAGATGCCATTATTAGTGATCTAAAAGCGTTAACAAGAGTTATTCAAAATCGATCGGATTTCAACACCAGAAGGAATAACAAAGGGATGTTCAGAAGCAGTAACCGTTAAAAGAGATGGTTTCATGTTGTTAACACACCAAATTTGAGTGTCTCTTTATCATATTTTCCAAACTCGCGGCTCTGTAGAAAAAGTCCTCGAGCGGCCTAAAGCGACCT
>CAYJTE010000152.1:0-2814 GCA_964372965.1 uncultured Methanosarcinales archaeon | reverse complement strand
ATTTTTTATTTGGGTGTTTTTTGGTTGTCAAAAAATAGTTTAGGGTGGGGGTTGGAGAAGAAAGGCACTGTTTTTTAGTAGGTTGTATCTTAGAATTAAGGACTTTTGTGTTGATTTGTATGAAATAATTGATGAGAAATCATTGGAGGAAGATATAAATACGCTCAAAATGTACCTTATATGTGAGAATCAATTGGTGAGATGAAATGTTTGCAAATACGGTCAAATTGCTCAAAGCGGCTCAAAGAGGGAAATATGCGGTGGGGCATTTTAATGTTAATAACCTCGAAATTTTACAGGGAGTGATATGGGGAGCGCAACAAGCTAAGGCCCCAGTTATTGTATCGGTATCTGAAGGCGCACTAGCGTATGCGGGGATTGATTATATTGTATCAATGGTTCAAGCGGCTTCTCGATGTGCGTCTGGTCAGATTCCTATTGCACTTCATTTAGATCACGGTCGTTCTCTTGAGGGTATTCGAAAAGCAATTAAGTTTGGATTTTCTTCTGTTATGTTTGATGGTTCTCATTTACCATTTGAAGAAAATATCGCTCTTACTAAAAGGGTGGTTGGATGGGCACACAAAAAAGGTGTTAGTGTGGAAGCGGAGTTAGGAACGATTGGTGGAGTGGAAGATACTGTTTCATCTCGACAAATTCAACTGACGGATCCAGATAAGGCGGCGGAATTTGTTCGACGTACTGGTTGTGATTTTCTTGCGGTGGCGATTGGTACAAGTCATGGTGCGTACAAATTTTCTGGTCCGGCTCGATTAAGAATTGATGTTCTTCGTGAAATACGACGGAAAGTGAAAGTTCCGCTGGTGTTGCATGGGGCATCAGGGGTTCCGCGCAAGTTAGTTCGTGCTGCGGAAAAATATGGAGCCCAATTGCCAAATGGAAAGGGGGTTCCAAATTTACAGATACGTCTGGCTATTGCGAATGGTATTTGTAAAATTAATACAGATACTGATTTACGTATTGCGTTTGATGTAGGAGTTCGTAAGGCAGTTGCAGAACATCCAGAGGATATTGATCCACGGCATATGCTTTCACCTGCTCGGATGTTGATTTCTGAGGTTGTGGTGTCACGTATTAGTCTGTTTGGTTCACAAGGAAAGTGGGAGGGAAAATGAATCTTCAGATTACTCAAAAAAAGGTAAATAAGGTTATAATTTATGTGGGGTCTGATCATGCGGGGTTTGATCTCAAAGAGAAGGTGAAGCGCTGGCTTTTGAATCGCAATGTGGTGGTTAGAGATGTGGGAAATCTCAAAAAGGTGATGAGTGATGATTATCCAGATTATGCTGCTAAGGTTGGGTTTAAAGTAGCGCGATCTGCTGGGGCGAGAGGAGTTGGTGATATTAAAATGGGAATTCTTCTTTGTGGGTCGGCTGAGGGGATGTGTATTGCGGCTAATAAAATTCGAGGTGTTCGAGCGGTTAATCCGCATACATTGATTGCAACTATGCGGGCACGAGAACATGAAGATGCAAATATTTTGTGTCTGGCGGGGGGGGATTCTATGTCTCCGCAACCACGGGTTTCATTTTCAAAGGCGTGTAAGATGATTGAAGTGTTTCTTAGTACACCGTTTAGTTCTCAGAGTAGGCATGTGCGACGGCTGGCTAAAGTTGAAAAACTAGAACGATCACTGCTTTGGTGATGAGGGGGATCAGAATGAGCCGTGTTATTCCTTCAGTTATGGCTTGCGGGCAAAAAGAACTTGATGCGCTATTTTTACGGCTGAAGGGGGTGAGTACGCGATTACATTTGGATGTGCTGGATGGAGCGTTCGCGCCAACTAGGTCATTGTGGTTTGCGTTTCGATTGCACTCGGGGTTTAAGTATAGTGCCCATGTTATGACTTCTCATCCAGCTAGATGGGTGTTAGATCATGGGGCAAAATTTGAAGTGTGTTTTTCTCAGGTGGAGACAGTAGAGGATATTCCTGCATACATTGCTGTTATGAAGCAGAAAAAATGGAAAGTAGGATTTGCACTCTGTCCTGAAACACCCGCTGCTGCTCTCAAGAAATATATTACTCAAATAGATGCAGTGTTGGTTCTCACGGTAAAACCAGGATATTATGGGTCACCGTTTCTACCTCGGATGTTATCTAAAGTTCGCTTACTCAAAAAATGGAACCCTGCTCTTCGAGTATATGTTGACGGGCATATGAATTCTGAAACTATTTCAGGTGCGGTGATTGCAGGAGGAGACTATTTTATTGTGGGATCGGCTGTAAGTTTGGCGATTATTCCACTCTCTTCGCGTAGGGAGTTGGACTTGATAGTTCGAAGGACTGCTCGAAGAAGGAAATAATGCAGATGGTGAAGAAGAAATATATTGTTCTGATAGTAATAGGGAAAATTTTTGTAGATGTTGTAGATTGCTGTTGGTTTTACCATGCAGAGGTACCAGTGGTGATATAACTTTATTTGAGTGACGGGAGATATTTCTGTTGCTAATATTATGGTGATGGGATAGTTGAAGGGGTGATAGGGTTAGTATAGTCAAAAAAAAACGCCCACTACCAGTGGAACTATACACTGGTGGCACAATTTGGGATCGATGCCCCGACTGTGTAGATGGGAATGTACAAAGGAATATTCTTCCCCTTGTGCATTCCTTCCTTCGAACTCTCCTATCTTGTATGCTCACTGCGGGCTTGGAGCGGTAATAGAAAATCTTTGATTTTCTTGTATCAAAAATATATGCATTTTCGGAACGTCCACTGTACTGGTGGAATAAATATATTTGAGATAGGTGAAATAAAACTCCCGAATATATAATTGGCTCAAATATATAATT
>CAYJTE010000151.1:0-2830 GCA_964372965.1 uncultured Methanosarcinales archaeon | reverse complement strand
TTGAAGGCCAATCATTTCATGATATTATTGGAATTGAGTGGTTTGCATGGAAAGAGGACTAGTGTTTGTTGTCGGTAGGTTTATATACAAAATAACTGTATCTTGTCTTTAGGTATGATTCAAAAAAGAGGGATGATTTTAGCTTTTGCGCTGATGTTTTTATTAGTTGTAACTTTTGCTCGTGCTGAGGCTCGTGATGTGTTTCTTCCTGAATACGTTGTAGAGGATAGTACTTTATCTTTCAATTATATCTATGCTTTGGGAATGTATAATTTTGATGATGATGATGATCCCTGCGGACCTTATGGTTTTAATCCCTATAAGTGGGGTGATAATCCAATGTTTGGAAATCTTCCATGGTTTTCTCTCGATCCAAAAAAGGTATATGCTCCAACTATCAGTCAAGATCAGGGAAGTTATCAATCTTTTGAGGATAATCCTTACAATTGTCGTTGGGATCTTCCCGTTGACAAGCCAGATATCCAAAAAGGGTGTTACTTTTTAGCGGAAGAATTGGATGCCTTCGATGGGGATGATAGTGATTATCCAAATGATTGTGCTGGGTGGGTTATTCCGCAAGGTACAATTATAAATTATAATTTAGTTTCTATGAAAGATTTACTTAAAGATCCGGAGAAGACTAGTGATTCTAGTTTTGGAAAAGTGTGGGGTGAAAATGGTAATCTAAGATACTTGTTGAATGGAGAGGTATACACTCGTGGTGATTATGAGATTGATCCTCCACAAGATGCCCTATGCGCTCTTACGTATGATGTTGGTTCATTTGATCGAAGTTATACTTGTTACAAACAAGAAGATCAATTTAGGTGGTATATTTGTGATAAAGATCATCTTTCTACAGATACTGGAAAGTTTCTTTCTATCATCCCAGTAGCTGATGCGCCACCCGAGCCTGATCCCCTTGCTCCACTACCACCAGCTGATGAACCTGAAGTTCCTGCTGAAGCAACTGAAGCTCTCTTTTGTGTGGAAGACAGTTCTGGGTATACCTGGGAGAAAAGACTTATTACTTGTGATAATGTTGATTGTAACAACAATAAAGTTCTCTGTGAGGAGAATTCTTTTTCCTTTGATTCTACCAATGAGGGTAATGAATGTTGTGGTGATGATGCGGAAGATTATGGGCAGTTGAACTCAAATAATGATAAGATATGTTTGCCGAAGGGTGGGACGGATTTTGTGGGTAGTAACAATAATGTATTCCAATCAATGCTTACGGGTCAGCCATTATCCTGTAAGGGAGCGGAGAGTTGTTGGGTTATGGCTGGTACTGAAGATGCGAATGCAGTAAATGCTGCTGTTGCTAAAGTTCTTACCATAAAAAAATCGGGTGAAGTTCCATTTGATATCTTTTCGGATGGTAAGATATGGCATACTTGTAGTACGGATTCTCCAATTGGTTCATTCACTTCAGATGATCCTGAAGTGGATCAAGGGATGATGAATGGGTTTTATTGTTACAAAGAAGGTAGTCATTTTAGTTGGGCTCAATGTAAACCACCAAGCGAAGGGACTGTTGAAAATGATTTTAAAGGACGAACAGAGGGGGACGGTCTTTATGCCCTTTTTTTGGGTGCCAAAAAAGATGTTCCGGACACAGAGATAAACATTATCCCTGCGGATGGCGATTACAGTTTGTTTTATGGTATTGATGGTATCAGCTATTTTGACTTTGAGGGGTATGATCAAGTTGAGGTATATTTACAACTGGTTCCTGTTGATGGTGCGGCTGGCATTTTAAATCGGCCGATAACGTTCGATGAATTACTTGCAGCGGGATCCTCTGATATTATTATGACCTTTTTTGGCCCAAAAGTCGATGATCGCCCCTTCGAATATTTTTCTGAAAATATTTTGGGTTATGCTAATGGTACTTATTATTGGAACTCTCCAATACCTCCAGTTCCAGAAGGCGTTGAGCAAGTTGGTGAGTCGTATATTCATTTAGTTATTCCTATCCCGAATAACTTGAGGGGTGTCTCAAGTGTTAAGTTTGGTCAAACGAACAATAAGGTTGGTCTTAAAATATCCAATATTTTTTTGAGTAAGAGTACAGAGAAGTCCCCTATTTGTTCTGCGGTTTTAGATAAGGAACACTCAAACTGGCTCACTGACTTTGATGATGCGGATTCTGATGGGCCTACTGCTGAGCGAATGTGTAAAGCTCGTTTTGGTCCAAATGCTTGGCTTGGTGATGATACTGAAGTAGGTTCCCCAGATGCTAATTGTTGTGGGGATGATGGTGCTGAGTATTATTCTGGCCTTAGCAAATTACAAGAGCTTGAAGGTGGTGTTGGAAAGAATGTTGGATGTTTTAATGGACAGCCGATTGTACATGGGGAGACGAGTGCGATTGTGGAAGGAAAAATCACAAAGAATGTGATAGATACTACAGTAGATTATGGAAATTCAGAGTACCGGTTTACTACTAATTTTTTAGAGTACGGGTTTACTACTAATTTTTTAGAGAGGGATAGTAGTAGTAACTTTCCCTTCAATCCATTACTACCCTTGTATGTTCAATTTATGACCATTTCTGTTGAAACTAACCCGGAGCCTATCCGCGATGAAAGTAAACCAAGACAAATCCTCCCCCCTCATCCATCTGTTGAAATATTAGATGCAACTAATTTTGAGGGTGAGTCTATTTCTGTTATTGAAGACCCGAGTAATCTTGTTGGTACAAGTTATTTAACTCTAATTAGGATTGGATCTTGGCTAAAAACCCCTAGTGGTTTAGTGGATAGTGGTCTTTCTATTAAGGCAATTGATGAAACTAGTGGTAGATCTATAGGATCACTAGAATCAC
>CAYJTE010000150.1:0-2833 GCA_964372965.1 uncultured Methanosarcinales archaeon | reverse complement strand
GAAGAATATCTCATTTCTGTGCAGAAATGAATGTGAACACGTTCATTTCTTGCCTTCCCAGGATGCACTCGATAAGAATAACGATCTTATCGGTGCGCCGGAAAAGTCGTTGCTTTTCCGTGCGAATCCAGGGGATTCCTGCGTATTTTACTTAAAAAAAATAACAACGATTAAAAGAAAAATTTTACCACTTTTAGGACACCTTGTTTCCAAGGTACACGGTGTGATACTCCTGTTTTTTGGTTATATTCTTGAGAGTGCTCAATGTACCATTGATAGTTCCGAATGAGAGCTTGTTTGTTGGAATATTTGGGATGCCACTCTAGTTTTTTTTCAGCTTTTTCAATTGAGACAAAGGAGTCTTTGGGTGCGGTTTCATAAACCCACTTATATAATGGGGAGAGATGGAGCAGTTCCAAGAAACGAAGGGTTAAAATCAATGGTTTTGCAGGAGTGGAGATTATTCTTTTTCCAAAACCAGCATAGTCTAAGACTGATCCAAAATCCTCTTTCATGGTAGTGAACTCTTTTGCACCAATGTTATAGGTGTCGTTTGATATTGATTTTGGTTTTGTGGCACACAGATAAATAGCATCACAAAGATCGTCTACATCGAGAAGTTGATATCGATTTTTTCCTGACCCAATGAGAGGGATATTTTTTCCGGATTTTATCCAATCATAATAGATTGCGAGAACCCCAAGACGCTCCGGTCCCACAAATGATTTAGGGCGGAGGATAGATACACATAAACCGCTTTTCCGATATTCCTCACAAATTTGTTCTGCTCGTACTTTCGATTTTCCGTATGGTCCTACTCCATGAAGACGATCAGTTTCAAACAAAGGGTGGTGATCTGGAATACCATATACTGCAGTTGAAGAGATATGGATAAATCGTTCTATTTTGTGCTTAATTGACTCTTCGAGAAGGAGACGAGTTCCACCAATATCGGTGGAGTAAATATCTTTTGATTTGTAGAGGGGTAGAGCAGCCGCTGTGTGTACTACAATGTCAATGCCCTTCATTGCTTGAGATACAATTTGAGGGTTTCTGATATCACCATTAATAATTTCAACTTTTCTTGCCATATCAGGGTAATCGAAGGGAGATATATCGAGGATAACTACTTTTTGCCCTTTGGAAACGAGATATCTTGCAAGATTTATTCCGAGGAATCCGGCACCTCCAGTTATGAGGTATGTTTGTGGAGATGGGTTTGATTTTTTTAAAGGGGGGTTATTTTTCGTATCGGAACTTTTTTTTTCTTTTCCAATGATTCTGATATTTGAGAGATTTTCGTGCGGCATGGAGTAATCACTTTTGTATCACTTAAGGATATGTTTAAATAGATAGTGGTTGCTTAGTGGAGATATGTCTCTTAAGAGTATGTATGATGAATTCTTTCGTGATGTTAGTGCGCTTGGAGGTGCACTTTTCTCGCTTTTGATATTTTTAATTTTGCTTATGAATTCCGTTCATTTGGCGTTGTTATTTGTAATTGGTGAACTCATTTTGATGGGGATTGTTATTGGGATTAGATTGATTTATTTTAAAAATAGACCACGGAAACAACAGTATACTAATTTTATTGAGAAAGTGGATGCGTCGTCGTTTCCGAGTTTGCATGCGGCCAGGGCTCTGTTTGTGACGTTCTTTTTGGCTACTGCCTTTAGCTTGGGAATTGTGGAGGTGGGTTTGATGATGGCGGGAGCAGTAATGGTTGGGTACTCACGTATTTATTTGCCAAATCATGACTTAATTGATGTTGCTTGCGGGTGGTTTTTTGGAGCTCTTGTAGGAGTGATACTTAAGTTTACGTTGTTTTGATCTGGTTATTAGAATACTTCATGACTTTTGAAGCAGGGGGGATTGAGGAGATAGTTTCGCTTACTGTTTAAAAAAAGTTTTTTAAAAGAAAAAATAATATACATATTTTGTGTTAGCGTTTTCTTACTTTTATGAAATCTCCAATGGTAAGCTCGTCCGAGACGGATTTGTTGTGGTTCACTCTTTCACTTTTCTCTGGGTTCGCACTTTGCTCAATGGGGATATCTTCTTTTTCAATGAAATTAAGACGCAGAATTCGGCCTATTTTGATGGCGGCAAGTATGGGGGGACGCATGGAACCAGATTCCCATTTGGCTACGGTGCTCTCTTTTTCTTGCAGAAGTTTAGCAAAATCTTCGTTGTTTAAGTTTCGTTTTTCTCTTGCTTCGCGCATAAGGGTCTTGAAATTAGATACTAACTTTTGTTCTGGGCCTTCTCTTATGACTAGTTTTTCTTGAGGATTATGCCCTTGATTGCTTGGACCTCGATAGTTAGAAGATTTTTTTTTTACGGAGCCGTGTTTTTGACAATTTCGACATACTTTTAGTTGAACACCTTCTACTTGTGCAGTAGTTTGCGCTTCAGGCGCTCCACATAATTCACAGGAACTCATTTGGTTGGAAAAATGGATGATCCTATTAAAAGGTATTGGTTTTGGTCTTAATTTGGCCGTCTATGTCCTGGATATTAACAAATTTTATAAAGCAATTTCAAGATTGAGATTTTTAACTATTCATTTATGCCAAAAGAGGGATAATGATTACTAAATAAAACAAAAATCCTAAAATCACCTACCCACCGTTCGCTTCCTCACTTCGCAGCGAGCTGCGGGGTACAAGATATGAACGTGTTCACATTCATATCTGTACAGAAAGACCGCAGTCTTTCTTGTATTCGGCGATTTTTCAACACGGATTTTTGAATATTACTCACTGCCGTTGCAAGCAACGGGGTACAAGATATGAACGTGTTCACATTCATATCTGTACAGAAAGACCGCAGT
>CAYJTE010000149.1:0-2865 GCA_964372965.1 uncultured Methanosarcinales archaeon | reverse complement strand
AGTAGTAAGAATAAAAAGTAGTAAGAATAAAAAGTAGTAAGAAAAGTAGTAAGAAAAGTAGTAAGAATAAAAAGTAGTAAACACCTAGATAGTTTTTACTACTTGTTGTAATATGAGTATATCTTTTTCAAACATTGTTCGAATCTTTGGAAAGCGTAATGCTACCGAAGGGTGATGCAAAATGAAATAGTTCTGTTGATTTTGGATAATCAGTCTACCATGAATACTGGAAAGCGACGGTTTACAAAGAACAGTTCTCACCGCAGTAGCTCCCACAAGAATAATCAGTTTTGGTTTGATACAGTTGATTTGATTTGATAAATAGAGATCTCTGCAAGTAGTGCATTCTTTTGCCCTCAGCACCCTATTTAGTGGGGGACGGCATTTAACACAACTCGTAATAAAAATATCTTTGGACTGGATTTTAATGCGGGTTAATATCTCCCTAAGAAATATTCCCGACTTACCCATAAATGGCAATCCCTGCCTATCATCCTCTGCTCCTGGCGCCTCACCGATGAGCATAATTTTTGCATTCTCTGGCCCCATTCCTGGAACAGCTAAAGTCCGACCCTTCCACAGCGGGCATTTAGTACATCTGCGAATATCCTCTGCCAGCGAAAAAAGATCAACCATACCTTAACCAAACACATTGTAGCTAAAAACCTTTACCTTTCAATTTCTCAAAATGATCTAATAAATCTCTCCACTCTCACATAAAACATATAAACTCTTACTTTTCTCACAAAGTAATAATCATCTTATAATTCAAAAAAGAGGTAGACATGTCCGTTGATATTAGCACTATAATTCCTCTATTTGTACTTATCCCTTTCTTATTATTACTAGCTTGTGTCCTTCTTGCTTCGTTCAAACAACCCTACGTAGTAGCCTATATCTTAGTAGGAGTGATCATCAGCACCCTAGGAATAATTCAACAAGGAACAACTCTAGGATTATTAGGTGAGATTGGCATCATCCTTCTCATGTTTTTTATTGGTATGGAAATATCACTGCCTCGCCTAGTCTCCAAATGGCGGGTAGCTGTACTTGGCCCGTTATTTCAAGTTATACTCAGCATTCTTGTCGTTTTTCTTCTTGGAACCCTATTCAGTTGGTCCTATCAACGTAGCATTTTAATTGGGTTCATAATAACACTCAGTAGCAGCGCCGTAATCATCAAAATTCTGGAAGATTTAAAAGAACTCGACACCAAAATGGGTCAAAACATCCTAAGTATTTTGATAGTACAAGACATAATTGTCGTACCCCTCATAGTAGTAATAAATCTTATGAGTGGGGCTGAAATTCATCTACTCAGTATGTTTCTAAAGTTGGGAGGTACCTGCTTGTTAGGATTGTTGATTTATCTCATTCTTACCAAGCGAATTAACCTTCCCATCCCTCGGGCTTTCATTGAAAACCATGAACTCCAAATATTCACCGCGCTGGCCATCTGTTTCGGTCTTGCCTCACTAACTTCGCTACTTGGTATATCTGCACCGCTTGGCGCCTTTTTTGCAGGAATTATTGTAACCTCCTATCGTGGAACAGATTGGGTTCATAAGAGCCTAAATACCTTTAAAATTGTATTTGTAGCCATGTTTTTCATTTATATTGGGACCCTTCTCAATCTTACTTTTCTCAGAAACAACATCCTCGTTGTAGGTGTTCTTGTATTGTTGGTATTTTTCATAAACACCCTCTTAAATATGGTCATTCTGAAATCCCTCGGCTCATCTTGGCGTGAAAGTCTCTATGCCGGGTCGCTACTCTCCCAAATTGGCGAGTTCAGCTTTTTACTTGGCGCAGTAGGAGTCACCGCAGGGATCATATTTGACTATGAATACAATATTATTATCTCTGTAATATCACTGAGTCTTTTATTAAGTCCATTATGGATAAGTGGAATCAAAAAGATTCTCAAAATAGACAAAAATTACATCTTTGAAGAAATCCAAAAACTACCACGAACACGCGGAGATATGCATCGTCAATTCCAAAGCACTACTGCTAATCTCAAAAGACAATTTAATGCAAAACGATTTGAAGTCCAAGACAAATTTACTTTTAGTGATTCACTCGAACGTAAACCCCATAAATCCGATAAAGCAGAATCTGGCTCAGAACAAAAAAAATAAGCATCTCTCCAATAAATACCACCACACCAACAAAACACACTCTCAAATCAAATATCCAAAATAACCTGTGCTTTCCACTGTTTCTTATCTTCAGAATACTCTAATTTGAATTCATGCATTGTAACTGCTTTAATATCCACTTTTGGTTCATGGCGAGTATAATCCAACTTCTCCCCCCGTGCAACGCAAGATAGATAATGTTTATTACCTCGCTGCTCAATTTCAATCTCAAACTTTGAAAATACCATTTGCTTGTAATCTTTAAAAAATACCAGTTCATCTAAAAAATCAAAGAGCAAACGTTCGATCTTCATCTCTTCACAAAGTATCTTAATCTGCTCCTTTGGTCGCACATTCTCCAGTTCGACCATAGTATCTTCAGTAGCAAGGGCACACTGAGTAAACACTTCTTGTAACGTGTCTCCCTTCGCAACAAACAGCACATCCGCCGTATGATCAAAAAATTTGTACATGCCTACCATAAAGCAGGATATACCGCGATTATTTATTAATATATGGTGCTTTCAAAATAATTTCTCACTTATTTCTCTCATATCTCTTACCCGCACCATATTAGAAAGCAAGACCTCCCTGTAGTATTATCCTTGCTTTCTTTATATGGTGCTTTTAAAATAATTTCTCACTTATTTTTCTAAATATTTCCTACCAGCACCATATTAGAAAGCAAGACCTCCCTGTAGTATTATCCTTGCTTTCTTTATAT
>CAYJTE010000148.1:0-2886 GCA_964372965.1 uncultured Methanosarcinales archaeon | reverse complement strand
ATAATATAGAATCCAAGGTTTATAAATTATGGCATCTTATTTTTGGGCAAGCCCTATAGTTACATTAGCCGAATTAAGGACAGTGGTATTTGTTGAGTTCATTACTTGTGTTTTGTTAGAATTCGTGACAGTTGTATTTTGTGAATTTGATACAGTAGTATTCGTCGAATTTGTAATTTGAGTCATATTAGAATTGATTATAGTAGTGTTTTGTGAATTGCTCACTGAAGTATTTATAGAATTATTAATATCCGTCTTATTCGAATCAGTAACCTGCGTTTGATTAGAATTAACTACGGTAGTATTAGTAGAGTTACCAAGATGGGTTTGATTTGAATTTACAACAGTTGTATTTTGACAATTAACAACGGTCGTGTTGGTTGAATTCGTTACCCGAGTATCGTTGGAATTGATTACAACAGTATTATTTGAATTCGATATGTTAGTATTGGAAGAATTCGCAATTGTTGTGTTACTCGATTCCGTTGCATTTGAGTTGGTAGAGTTTGTAATTGCAGGGTCATCTGCAAAAACAACCCCCAAAGAGAAAAGAACAAGAATACTTATCAATAAAAGAAAGAGAAACAATATCTTTCCAGATTCCGTAATTTTTACCATCTTTTCTCCAGAAAAGGAGAAATCGGGCCTATTTAAACTTTTTTTTTTTGAAACTATTTTTCATCACTCAAAAAAGGCAAAAGAATCCCAGAAAATTGAAAAAACCACATTCCATAATAACAAACCATATAAACTCGCAATCTCTAAAAGAAGGTGCAAAAAATAGCATGGAAATAAAAGAACAGCAAAAACGCAACATTGCCTACAAACTAAGAGTAGGAGATCTCTTCATAGGGAAGCCAACCCTCGCAGGAGAGCGATTCTCCTTTCTTGAACACAAGGAAAAAAAGATAATAAGGATAAATATCATCGCAAACATCGTCGAAAAATACTACCAGGAGGAGAAAAACTATCTCTCATTCACGATTGATGATGCCTCAGGGCAGATAAGAATCAAAACATTTGGCGATGATGCAAAAAAACTTCTCCAGTTTTCCCAGGGCGACACCGTCATGGTCATAGGCACTCTAAGAAACTTCAACAATGAGCTCTACATAGCTCCCGAAATTATGAAGTCCAAAGATCCTCGCTATCTTCTCGTAAGAAAATTAGAGCTCCAGGAAAAAACCCCGCCTCTCCCAAAAGACCAGGTATTTGCGATCAAAGATCAAATCATCACAATACTCCAGGAAAAGGAAAATCAGGGAGGAGTTGAAACAGAAAATCTCATCATGACCCTCAAAGCCCCTCCCGAAATTATCAGCCAGGAAATAAAAAAAATCCTAGAAGAAGGCAGGGCATACGAGCCAAGACCGGGAATATTGAGGTTTTTAGGATAAAAAGCAAACCTAAAGCTAAAACCTTATTCGGGGATGTTGAGATTTTGGGGTAAAAATCCATAAGAGGCAGTATTCATCTCCGCTATCCTGGAAAAAAAGCCTCAGGACGAGTTAATTTTTTTACCTCTTTTAAATTCCCGAGGTATTGAAATTATAGTAGTTCAAGTTAACTAACAATTTCCCTTATCAATTCTCGAGGTATATAGTTTATGTACAAAAATTTATTTATCAAATAGTCTCATCTTATTCATTTACCGATTTATATAGAAACCAAAGCGAAAGGTATACTGGGCTAAATCCACACCAGCACCTAAAGCAAGACCACTCACCCCATAATACTCCAATCCCTTCAAAACATCTTCGCCGTTTATGAAGCTGTAAAGTATTCCTGCTCCCCCGCGCCAAGAACACCCCCAACGTTGTGGGTAAAAGAAGCTTTTCAGCTATTTTTTTATTTTAATGACTGAAAAATTTGGGTAAAATCCCGCAAGGATTTTCCTTTTAACCTTTGTTCAGCGACCGAATGAAATGAAGCAAGGACGAAGTCCGAAGCGTTTGGAGGCGAGATTTTGCTATAATTTTATAGTAACTACAACACACATATATTTATAAATGTTTTTGAAATATATTTTTTATGGGACTACTAAAATACATTAAAGATGTTAAAAGAAAAATATTGCCGGGGGTATTTGACTTGGTGAAAGATCAAAGAGGCGTATCTATTTATGATTTTCGGGAAAGGGAGTATCCTCAACATCAAAGCACATTAAATCAGAAAAAACAAGGAATAGAGAGATATCAAGAAGGAATTTTTGAAGTCGAAAATGATAGCGGAATTGATGCACATATTACAAAAAGAGCAAGTGGTCTTGTTCGGGCAATTGAAGATAGCTCAGAAATTTATTCTTCTGCTGCATTTATGGTTGAAAGCAAAGAAAAACCAAAGTCAATATTGCATATTAAAACCTTAGGAGGTAAAGAAGGAGCAGTAGATTTTCCACATAGATTTTCTTTGTCTGAAAGAGATGCAGTTCTTAACAGAACAATTAGTTATGAGGAAAGATATGATTGCTATGATGAGGGGGCATTTCTAGGTTTGCTTCAAGGATGGCATTATACATTAGAGGTTCTTGATGGACCAAATAAAGGTTTGAAATTAGAAGAGGACATTACAGTCTAATTGTAAGAATTATACTCTTTTTATTAATTCTCTAAATCGCAGATTTAGCTATATATCGGGCCCCCAAATGTCGTTGAACAACTCCCCCACGAACAGCTGATTTCGTATAATTAAATAACCCTATACCAGCATCCTGCAACATCTTTAAAAAAGAAGAGGTATCATCATACGTATGTCTCGCCATATCATGCTTCGGATTCAGCTCCCTCATCAATAATTCAAGTCCCACCAGAAACACACTCGCCCCTCCCCCCCGCGCAATGCTCGTCCCTTCGTCTAAAGTTTCTTGGGGTACATTAACACTGCTTT
>CAYJTE010000147.1:0-2889 GCA_964372965.1 uncultured Methanosarcinales archaeon | reverse complement strand
GATTGAGACTAATGCTAATTTGTATCGTGTTACGGAGTGGATGAGTTTATCTGAGATTTTTTCTGAGAAGGTGGAACAGTTGATACTTTCGCAAGTCCTTTCTCGTGTTAAGGAGTATGTCTCACGGATGGATGAAGAGTTTCATCGTTTTGATTAAAATGTGGATGTGAAAATATGGGAACAATACTTACGGGTTGGAGATACCTCGATGGTGGGCCAGATTGCACTTATAGCAATCCTTTGATTGATTTACGTTATAACCTATATGAAGAACCGAGAGATATTTTTGTGAAGTTGGCTGAAGAGTATGCTCTTGCTGGTTCTGGGTTAAACTTGCAGATGGATTTAAATCCACCAAAGGGCATGTTACATCGTATTCCGTATGAACATCCTTTGTGTGCTTATGAAGTTACTAATACTTCAACACGGAGTGTATTGGCGTTGTCTATTGCTGCGGATGGGACTGTATCAGAAAATAATAAGATTCATGTTGAGAATGTTTTTTCCTCTTTAGGGTGTTATAAGACTTCTATTCCCTTAGTTCATAAGCTTCCTTATTTGATTTTGAATTTTTCTAAGAGTGCTGGACTTGTGCGGTTACTCTTTGATAGAGTTGACTTAGAAAAACTGGAATATGGACTTGACAGTTAGTGTAACATTAGAAAACTGCTTTTAGTCTCAATGAATAATAGAAAGTGGCAGTATGGTCTTGTGGGTGTAGGGGTTTATCTGCCTCTATTTTCTTTTCCAACCTCTATTTTTTTGAGTAATTTTTCGAGTCGCTAAATCATTAAAAAGGAACTACCTTACAAAAATGTTAAGGGTTCAGTGTTTACAGGGGGTTAACCTGTAGAGGAGGGGGGCCGGGTTTGTGGCTTCCTGACTCGTTTTTTCTGAATTATTTTGGTTATGCTCATTTTAAAGTGTTTTTATGTATTCATTTCGCAAGACTCTTAAATGGGAGAGTATGTCTTTTATGGTGGTCGTTACAAAACTACTCTCCCAAATTGTGAAAATTGTTCCTGAAGCTAAACAAGGGTGGATTAAAGGTATTCTCATCTCAGTGGTGTATGAATCTATCAAATTTATTCCGGTAATTCTTTTGAAGATTGTCGTGGATTATTTTGCTGTGGGGTCAAGTTCGACTGAGGTTTTGATCTATGTAATTTTGGGGATTTCGGCGTCTTATATTTCTATTTCGATAGCAGATCAGTTCACACAACGCTGGCGGCAAAAATGGCTGTTCAAATTTGAGGTGGTGGTTTTAGAGAAGGTTAAGCGTAAGATGCTGGATTTAGATATGGATTTTCATGAATCGTATAATACTGGGGCGCAAGTATCAAGAGTGGTTAAGGGTACGCAAAAGTTAACTGATTTGATTTTTTTTATGTTTGAAGAGTTTATCCCAACTATTGTGCAATTGTTGATAACGGTTGTTCTGCTTATCCGAGAACAATGGGTTTTGGCGGCGATTTTTTGCTTTTTTATGCCGATTATCTTTTGGATTACAACGTATGAAGTGCGAAAGGTTGGTCCTTTGCGCAAACGTTATCATGAGACCTATGATGAAGCTATTGGGGAACTGGGGGAGAGTCTACTTAATATTTCGACGGTTAAGGATTATGTGCAAGAGGATCATCAGTTTGCAAAATTCAAGCGGTTGATGAAATCTTATTATGACAAAGCACAGAAACGATTTGTGTTTACGCACAAAGTGCTGTTTTTTCGGGACATGGCAATTGTTATTGGACGTGGAGTGACGCTGGCTGCATGTGTGTATATGGTTAGTAAAGGGATTTTAACTCCAGGTAGTTTAGTTCTTGTTTATACTATGACGGAACGAGCGTTTTTATCTTCTTATAGAATTAGTCGATTATATCACTTTCTTGGAGATTCAATGGAGTCTATTAACCGGCTATCAGAACTTACGTAGCGCAAGACGAAGTATGTTGATTCTGAAGGTGCAAAGAGTCTTTCTACAATTGATGGAACAATTGCGTTTTCACATGTTTCATTTTCTTATGGAAAGGGAAAAGAAGTACTGCATGATGTGTCCTTTTCGATTGTGCCTGGGCAGGTGGTGGCATTTGTGGGGCATTCTGGCTCGGGTAAATCAACTATTGTCAAATTGCTCCTGCGTCAATATGATGTGAGCCGCGGGAAGATTTTAGTTGGAGGAGTGGATGTGGTTGGGATTAAAAGACAGGATTTTAAACGACGTATCGCGGTGGTATCTCAAAACGTGGAGATATTTAATAGGTCTGTTCTCGAAAATATTCGTTTCTCTTTTCCAAAGGCAAGTAGGGCACAGATTATTTCGGCTGCGAGAGCGGCGTATGCACATGAATTTATTTCTGAATTTTCATCTGGTTATGATACTATTGTAGGAGAAAAGGGGGTAAGACTCTCGGGTGGACAAAAACAGAGAATTAGTATTGCGCGGGCGTTGCTTTGTAACCCGGATGTGATCATTTTTGATGAAGCGACATCGTCACTTGATTCAGAGTCTGAACAGGTCATTCAAAACTCCATTTTTTCTATTGCTCAGAAGAAGACAACGGTTATTGTGGCCCATAGACTTTCCACTATTCGTAAAGCGGATATTATTATTGTGATGGATAAAGGTAGAATTATGGAGCAGGGAAGTTATAATGACCTTGTTCGGCGGAAGGGTTTGTTCTATAAAATGGTGCAATTACAAGGTATTGGAGATCTGAGAAATTAGTTACCTAATGTTAGAATAGAACATTATGAAAAAGATATTACAGAGAATTTTGCATAATTCATTAAATCAAGTAAAAGTTACCTTCAATAAAAGAGATGAATAAAATATTAAATAACATAATTAAAAACGGGCTATCCCCCCGCTAAAAGCGGGGGGTCTTAACC
>CAYJTE010000146.1:1330-2903 GCA_964372965.1 uncultured Methanosarcinales archaeon | reverse complement strand
TGGAGTGGAATTTTCTGTGTTGATATATAGTGTAAAAGGTATAGTTATTTTGGATCCGGTTTCTGATGTGAAACATGACATCCCCCAGATTTCTATTGCATCCCAGTTCTAGCGTAAACCAGTTTATGTACAAATGCCATTTGATGTGAAAATTGATGCTCGACTAACACCACTGGATCTTAAATCGGAAGTGTCACGTTGGTGGCAAGTCGTTGATGTGCAGGAATGTGACATTGTGTATCACAAAGTAGAATATTGAGAGTTGAGGGGAGTGGAGTTAAAGTGGAGAGTTAAGTGGGGGTGAAACTTTTACTATTTTGGATTATTTTTGATTTTGAAAGAAAGATATTTATAAAAATGGTTATATTTTTGATGTATGAATTTGTCTACACTTTCTGAACGGATTTCCGCTATGTATAACTCTATTTTGGTGGATACAGCGATTGCAATGCATTTAGAGGCTGTGCGAGAACATCACCAAGATAGTTATGAACACTTGGTTCGAGTGGGCCGAATTAGTATGTATCTGGGAGGTCGTAATCATTTATGTGATGAACAATTACGACTGTTGGGATATGCTGGAGCGCTCCATGATGTGGGAAAGAAAGAAATTTCGCATTGTGTGTTATGTAAGGCAGGCCCCCTTGAGGAACTCTGGGATTGTAAGATTTCTAAAGGATAGTTTTTTATTAAACTGGATGTGAGATTCCTTGTAACACAAAATGGTGCAACTATGAATCAGGTGTTTTCATGAAAAATGAGAATAGTTATCAGCAGGAAAAAGAACAGAAGATAGAAAAAATTATTTCTGCAAAAGAAAAATTACTTGAGGTGTTTAAATCAAAAGGAAAACCTGAATTTGCGCAGAAAGGACCTTCGCGGTTGCCATCTGGTCAGAGATGGACGAGTGGTTTTCCGGTGTTGGATTTAGGTGTGAAACCGGAGATGGATATGTCTAATTGGACTCTTGAAATTGTGGGTGAAGTTGAGAGACCGGGAAAATATAACCTGATGGATTTGAAAAAATTGGGTGTTTTGCAGTATACAAAAGATTTTCACTGTGTTACAACGTGGAGCAAGCAGGATGTGGTGTGGAGTGGAATTTCTTTTCTGGCAATTGCGGAGATGGTTGGTGCAAAGAAAATATGGAACCACTTGATCCAATATGGATCGGATGGGTACTCAACGAATGTTCCACGAGTAGATGTCGAATTTGAAGATGTGTTTCTTGCATTTGAACTGGAAGGTAAACCAATACCACGTGAACATGGATATGTACGACTGATTATACCTCATCTCTTCGCATGGAAAACGAGTAAATTTCTGATACGATTGGAATTTAGTATTGTTGATAAGCCGGGTTTTTGGGAGGTGAGGGGATATCATAATCGAGGTAATGCTTTTTTAGAGGAGAGATATAGTTGATTTATTCTTTTTTAGGTTATTATTTGGGTTAGGTTATTGTTTTGTTTAGGTTATTGTTTTGTTTAGGTTATTGTTTTGTTTAGGTTATTGTTCTGGGTTAGGTTATTGTTTATTTCTGATCCTTCTTTGCTGGTGTATCTCTATTTAT
>CAYJTE010000146.1:0-1230 GCA_964372965.1 uncultured Methanosarcinales archaeon | reverse complement strand
TGGGTTAGGTTATTGTTTATTTCTGATCCTTCTTTGCTGGTGTATCTCTATTTATTTTTATTGCGTAGTATTACCCAAATGAGAACGATAATGAACAGTATTAGGGTTATGCCGCCGATTAGTGAGGCATTGGGAGAATTTAACAATTGGTTTTGAACGGAATAAAAATATGATTTTGTTCCAATGAGATCGAGGGTGTTGAATATGGCAGTCCCACCAAATATGAAAATTATTAAACCCATTATTATAAAGATCAGTGACGAGAGGAAATTTGAAAGAGCAATTTTTCTTTGACCAATGTGAAGGGGTTTATTTAGCCATTTGCTATTTCCAAAATTGTATTTATCATAAAAAAAGGAGAGAATGAACAGAGGTACGAGATTTCCTAAGGCGTAGAAAAATAGGAGAAGGCCAGCATAATAAACGTTGTGGAGTAAGGCGCCAATGGCTAGAATCCCACCCAAAATCGGACCCAAACATGCAGACCAACCTAATGCAAAGGCAAGGCCGAAAAGAAATGTTCCGGGAACATCACGGGAAAATTTTGTTTGAACTGTTAGGAATGATGAGAAACCTTTGCCAAAAAATAGAAGGATGCCCATACTAATAAGAAAGAGTCCGGCAATTCTGGTTATGATGGGATTTTGAATGGCACTAATGGTTTGTTCTCCTAAGAATCCAGCAACGATACCCATAACTACAAATACGAGAGCGAAGCCACAAAAAAAAATCAATGTCATTTTGGTGATGTTCTTTTTTTCTTTAAAGGTGTAGGCAAAATACGCTGGAAGGAACGGAAGAATGCAGGGAGATAAAATTCCTAATATGCCTGCTAAGAAGGCAACAGCAAAGGTGATTTTAATTGCATTAGAACCCGCAAGTGCAAGGTTGTAATCCTTTATCTTTTGAAGAGCGGGTGGAAGCTCGGCACTCACAGAAAATAAAGATAGACTAAACAGAGTGATAATAATCAAAATAAATAATAATTTGTGGTTTTGTTTAGGGATTTTCATCGGTTGATCTTACTTGTTGACTTTCTGATTTTTAACTTGCAGGTGTGGTTTCAGATGTTGAGACCGGTTGAGCTGCTGTTTTGGGTTTGGGGGTTATAATTTCACCAGTTTCAACATTTTTGTATGGTTGTTCAAAGATGTCAAGTTTACGCAAAATGTATGAGCCGTCACTTTAGATTGAACCAACACTTTTCCAACTCTGGATAAGACCGGGATA
>CAYJTE010000145.1:0-2916 GCA_964372965.1 uncultured Methanosarcinales archaeon | reverse complement strand
GTGAGAAAATAGAAAAGTTACAAAACTATTTTCAACAATAATAAGCATAACCAAAAACGTCACTTTGCGCCCAAAACTTTAAATAAAATCACTCCAAAAAGACTCTTGGTAGCAGTGGTAGAAAGCGAACGCGAGCAAGATTGTAACAAATCGAAGCTAGTGAGGAAAGTCCGCCCACCACAAAAGGGAACTGTATGGCCTAGTCACACAGACGGGGAAATCCCATGGTTATGGCTCAGACACGACACGTCCGCAAAAATGGGATGACATGGCGAAGAATGCGGCGACGCATTTGAGTTAACCTATCGACGTCTTTTGCGGGACCGATGAAACGGCGAATCCTTCCCGGTGCAAGTCATAACGACGCGTAGTAGAATGCTTTCATAACCATCGATGACACTCAGAAGATGATATCATTTTGGGTTAAACAAAAGGCGGCTTACGCCACTCTACCACTTTTCTAAACATCACGTACTTTATCTGCATTAAAATCAGAGGTATTAAGGACACAATTAAGTTCAGCAAAGAGATCCTCAAGATTATCATCAGAAGAACTAAAATAACCATCTAATAGAAGCGTATTTGTAGCCTGAGCAAAATTCAACTCTGAAATCACCCCCCAAGTTAATGGTTCTCGAGATAAAATAATTCCTCGATCCATAGATCCAATTATCTGTGTCAGTTCAACAACTCCAAAATCAACAAAACAAGGAACAACAGCTTGACCATCATAAAGTGTACGAGAGTCAAACAAAAATTGTCTATTAACCCTATCTCCAAACACATAATCAGTAAACTCTCGACCATCATTGCTATGTTCAAATCGAACAACTAAACTTAATTGAGTATTATACCTCACTGGAAAAACACGAACAACTGACCCCCCTAAAATAAGTCTATTCCAATGAGGAGTACCCAAAACTGGATAAAAATTAAGATAGACATCATATTCTAAAGTCCTCTGATACATCCCCCTCTTATCCCCAAAATTAAAAACACCATCTCCCTGAGGAGAACTAAGAGTAACAACATCTTTTGCCAATTGATCAACACCAACAGAAACAACGCCATCACAATTAGGTATCGCCACATAAACAGGTAATGAAAGAGGAGTAGCTACCCGAAAACCCGAGTACATTTTTCCCCGTGCTTCAAAATGAAGTCTATAATCATCCTGTATAGCCATTATACCCTCTACCATTCAGAAAAAAGGAAAAAGCCACAAAAGCTATATAAAACTGCCGTTTCTACATAGGCATATGAGCCAAGACAATAAAATAAACATACCTAGTGGCCAAGGAGGTCTCACTCGGTTTTCCGGAGAAACAGGATCAAAAATAAAATTATCACCTGGCATTGTATTCATAATTTGCCTACTAATAATGGTCATAGTAATTCTACTGCATTATTTTGGCCCAGCTCTATTTGAACAGTAAAAAACTAAAAACCAAAATAACCTCAGTCAAAAACAAACATAACCAAAAAATAGGTATACAAAAATGATCCCCGGTGTAAACGCAAAACAAATGCAGCAAATGATGAAACAGCTGGGAATTCAACAAGTAGAAGTTCCCGCAATCGAAGTTATAATTAAACTTAAAAACAACCGAGAATTAATCATACACAATCCACAAGTATCCAAAGTAAATATGATGGGCCAGCACACGTATCAAATTATCGGCGAAGCACACGAACAACAAAGCACAAACCAAATCACGCAAGGAGAACTTGAAATATCTGAAGAAGACATAAAAACAGTCATGGAACAAACCAATGCATCAAAAGAAAAAGTATATGCAGCATTAATAGAAAGCGAAGGTGATTTGGCACTTGCCATCCTCAACCTCCAAAAATAAGAAAAGTAACAATAACAGCCGTTCACTCAAAACAGCCAAATATATCCTTGAAGTACTCTATCCAAATAGCCAAGACCCAAAATTATTTTTAGTAATTCTACACCACCTGCGCCAAATCTTAATAACACTACCATCCCCCACAACAAAGAGTAATAACAACCAGCACCTAACAGTACAAAAGGAACTAAAAGAAATAAAAAAGATTTTACAAGAACACAAAACAAGCCCCATAGAACTAAAAACAAAAAAAAAATTTATCATTTTCAACAATAACTACAAAAAACAGTCAATCCTAACATTCAAGCAACTGCAAGAAAGAATCAACAAAGTAGAAAAAATAGTACAAAAAGAAAATATATCCCAAAACCAAAAAATTCTCCGAAAACACCAAAAGTAGTGAAATAAGGTCAAAATTACAGAAAAGCATAAATAGCTAATACTATATATGCCTTCCTTACTCGGCGGGGGTAGCTATCAGCCATGGAGGAATATCTCTTTGAAGCAAAAGAAGAATTAAAACGGATCGAGCACATCATTTACGTGTCCTTAAAATATACCAGAACAGTTGATGTAATCATCGGCGCACTCAATCGCATGGTGTCAGCCTACGATTTAATAATCGAAGCCTACCTTGAAAAAGCAAAATTGGAAGGAAAAATCGAAAACCTACCCAAAAGTCCAGCGCTAAGAGCAACAAAACTGGCCGAAATATATAAGCTAGACGAAACCATGCTCAGATATCTTAACTTCTACTCCTTCCTAAAAACTATTCTAAAAAATCCTCAAAATAAACGTGAAGAGTATCGGCGTCACGTAACGTTAATAGTTGGTCTTGAAAGCTCAACTGCTGAAATCAGTATTGATACTTTAACCAACTGCGAAAAATTTATTCACAGCTTCTACGAACACGCAAGGGATGAATTGATAGGCAAACCCGATGAAGACGATTTGTGAATGGACATTTCTGAATTAACCACGACACTTCCAATTCTTTCCAAGCACACACTAACCTCCTAATTCACATTTAGTCCTGGGGGGGGTAAATAAATCTTTTAAACCA
>CAYJTE010000144.1:0-2929 GCA_964372965.1 uncultured Methanosarcinales archaeon | reverse complement strand
GGTGATGATATGGTGATGGTGATGATATGGTGATGGTGATGATATGGTGATGGTGGTGGATATGTTTTAGTCTTTTTTAGGAGCGGAGGATGAACTGACTCTGATAAGTGCATAAGCATGACTTAAAACAGGTAATATATCTCGATGCTGATCAAAGGTTATTCCATTCAATGGAACTTGAGCACTCGCGCAGAGCTGATCTAGGGTACCTTCAAATTTTGCTTTTCCTTGATCAAATTGAATAGATGAAGTTCCGCTTTTTCCTTGATAGAAAATACTCGCTGGAACAGTATGAAGAAAACCTTGTGTGCCAATTGATTCAGCTAAGTCTATTCTTATTCCGTAAATGTTCAATGATACGTAGGGGGTAGTCATTTTTAGTTGCCTCACATGCATCTATACCACTTCTTTTTTGAGAGTGGCCTATGTAAATAGAAAAAATGGGTTGTACTTAGAGAAGTTTTCCACTTACTGAACTTGTTTGACCTGGTCTTGAGGTTACACGTACTTTGCCTAGTTTGGTTTCAACGACACAACCTTTGGTTATGATATTTCGTCTAACCAAGTTGGAATTGGCAGGATTTTCGATTACATTTACCATGTTGGTTTTGATTGTTTTACCTTTCTTGTCGGTTACACTTATTTCATTTGCTTGAAGAAGTGCCTTCTTTGTATGTCCGCCAAGAATGCGTTTGGTGGTAAGTTTCTTTTCACCTAATTTGGTGTTGGCTGGAAAACCGGATAACTCTGAGCTTTTCTTTGTTCGATATGAGTGATATCGTCCACCAGTAACTTTACGTTGTGATCTACATTGTGAGCGTGCCATTGTAAGAGGTAAAATATGGGAGTGGTTTTTAAAGGTTTCTACTGTGTTGGGATTTGTGGATGTCTACGTTCCGAGGGTAATATGGGCTTTCAATGCTCGCAATTGTCTATTTGTAAATGAGCTGGGAAATGTATCAAGAATTTCTTTTATAGGAATACTTGTGGTGAGTAAATCTAATACTTCTTCTTTGTTCTTAGAATTTTATCGCGTAATTCTTTTTTGCCGGTCCAATCGAGTGCAGTTTCGAGCACTTCTTCGATTGTTTCAACAGGGACTAACGTGACTTTTTTTAGCTTGGCTTCTTCAATTACAATATCTTGCATATTTGATTTGGGGAGTATGATTATTTTTATTCCTGCATCAATTGCAGCTTCAACTTTTGATGAAACTCCACCAACTGGAAGAACTTCTCCACGTACAGAGAGTGATCCAGTCATGGCTACTTCTTGACGTGCGGGGATGTCTTTCAACGCAGAGATAATGGCTGTTGCTACTGCTGCTGATGCACTGTCTCCTTCGACGCCTTCGTAGGTTTGTAAAAACTGTACAAATATATCGCACGTTTCTTTTACATCTTCTCCAAAGTGTTTCATGATAATTGCGGAGACGTTTTGAATGGCTTCTTTGGCGATATCACCGAGTTTTCCTGTGGCGATAATTTCTTGCTTCTTACCACCAGGTGTTACTTCGGCTTCAATTGGAAGAAGAATTCCGGATTGTGCGGATCCTCCACCAATTACAGCAAGGCCGTTTACACGCCCGACTTTTTTACCGGTTGTCATGATAACTTCGTATTCTTTTTTGCGTTCAATATATTTGTCGGCCATTTGCTGTTCTAGTGGTCGTGCGAGTTGTTTTGCGAGTCTCACGTGTTCGAAGGTGGCATATTCTGCACCTTGTTCTTTTGCGAGATCACCTGCGGCTCTGACGAGTCCGCCTAAACCACGCAAATGTAATGTGATATGCCCTTTGCGATTGGCTCGTTTTCGTGCTTCGTCAATGATTGCGTTAATTCCAGTTTCATCGAAGTGAGGAATTTTTCCGTTTTCTTTTTTGATTTCTTGGGCTACAAATCTGGAAATTGCTTCACGATTTTCGGGAGTATCAGGCATGGTTTCGTTCATGTAAATTTCATAGCCATATCCTCGAATTCTGCTTCTAAGTGCAGGATGCATGTTTTTTAAAGTCTCAAGATTACCCGCAGCAACTAAGACAAAATCGCAGGGAACGGCTTCAGTTCTGACCATAGCACCGGCGGAACGTTCTGATTGACCAGTTATGGGGAATTTTCGTTCTTGCAGGGCTGAAAGCAATTCTTGTTGTGTTCGTGGCTCAAGTGTTGCTATTTCATCGAGGAATAATACTCCTAAATGTGCTTTATGCATCATGCCTGCCACAACGCGTTGATTTGCAGGTGTTCCAAGGCCTCCAGACTGAAATGGGTCATGAAGTACGTCGCCGAGGAGTGCGCCTGCGTGCGCGCCGGTTGCATCAAAAAATGGTGCTTGTTTGCGTCCAAAATTTTCAACGATCACTTTAGGGGGTGGTGAGACTGCACCTGCTTTGAACATGCGTTGACCCATTCCAAGCATCATGGAAAATGCGGCGAGAAACACCATTCCTCCTAGAAAAAATGCGGCAAACATGATATCAGATTTATAATGATACCTGACCCACCACGGTGCGATTAAGGTGAGGATAGCTACGAGGAAAAGTAAGATATTATTGCTTTTCAGCATTTCCTTGGAATCTAGTAGGTATTTTTTGATTTCTTCTCGTCCTGTTCCTGCGGGCATCTCTTTAATTGTTGGACAATTTTCGTCATTGGGGTTCGCGTAGGCGAGAAGATCTTTTAGTTCGCTATTAGGAAGAAGTTCGGCTAACGCTAAACCTAACATGGATTTACCAGTTCCGGGTTCTCCTATCAATAGGACGTGGCGACGTTGTTGCGCTGCTTTTTTTATAATATTTACAGCGTGATCTTGGCCAACAACTTGGTCTACTAATTTTGGAGGTATTTTGAGGGCTTTGGTTGATTTCATGGTTTTTGCGATGGCTATTTTTGGTTAGTCGTTTTGTGCTTTAAAAAGGTTATGTAATTGT
>CAYJTE010000143.1:0-2950 GCA_964372965.1 uncultured Methanosarcinales archaeon | reverse complement strand
GGCAACCACCACCAGTATACATGCAGTCACTTCGTTCCGCAGTTGCCTGTTGGCACAAGAAAGGATAGTTTTCCTTTCTGTACAGACAGGACAGCGGTCCTGTCTTGCAACCACATGGTGGAAAAAGCAAATTTCAACACGGATTTTTGAATATTACTCACTGTCGTTGCAAGCAACGGGGTACAAGATATGAACGTGTTCACATTCATATCTGTACAAAAAGACCGCAGTCTTTCTGGTATTAGACCCAGTGAGTAATAAAACGATTTTATTTGTTATTTATGTGTAGATTATTTGTAAATTACTCGTAGAAATGGAAATGTTTCCTGCATCTTGGAGCATAGCTTTCAGCCCCACCTATTTGGATTGTGACGGCGTTATGGGGTGCTACTTTTCCATCAATGAAGAGCTGGACTCTGGTTGCGTCTCGACCACAAATAGTATTACCAAGTGGCCCTTCTTCTTCATATTTACAAAGAGCTTTTAATTGTAATATGGAGTCTGCAATTTCAACGAGATGGGCCATTGTTTTTGGTTGTTTATTGGGATGACTTTTTTTGAATGTAAAATATCCATCTCGATAATCTTTGAGTAATCCACTTACTACTACGATGCCACCTTGTTGGGCGTAGGTATTTGCAAAATCAATTATGCTATCTTCTAAGAATTGGACTTCATCAATTCCAACAACTTTCGTTTGGGGATTAAGCTGATCTAGCAATTGTTTCATTCCCGTAACAGGGATGACTTCACGCTGGAGACCGTCGTGAGATGTGGCGTGAGTTACACTATAACGGTCATCAATAACGGGTTTAAACGTCTGAACTGGCAGGCCAAGGTGACTGTAGCGGTTTAGTCTTCGTATAAGTTCCGTTGATTTTCCAGAAAACATGGTGCCTGTAATTAATTCTACATGTGCATCAATTCCCATCGTATCGCCTCATGGTTTGGAAGGGTTAGGTTATGGTTTATATGCGTTATTGTTTTGGAGTTTTGATGTTGTTCCTTTCTAGTGTTACTAAAGTCCTTTAAAGCACAAAATGATGCATTGATTATGATATATATTGTGAAAGTGGTGGCACGGGAAATTTTGGATAGTCGTGGAAACCCTACGATTGAAGTTGATTTTTTTGCGAAAAATGGTACAATGGCTCGCGCGTCTGTTCCGTCTGGTGCGAGTACAGGTGTTCATGAAGCGGTGGAACTACGTGATGGGGGGAAACGGTTTTTGGGACAGGGGGTTTTACGGGCGGTGAAACATGTTAATAACACTATTTCATTAAAAATAGTGAATAAAAAATGGAGGTCTCAAGAAGAATTTGATTCGTTTCTTATTTCACTGGATGGAACTGCTACAAAGAAGAAGTTTGGAGCCAATACACTCCTTGTTTGTTCGCTCGCGTTTGCACGGCTGAGTGCTCTTGAGAGAGGAGTTCCACTATTTCAATATATATCTAATATTTCAAGTAGAGATGGTTCTGCTGCGACGAGTAGAGGTTCGAGCGCGGTTGAGACGAGTATGCCAAGACCGTTTTTTAATGTACTTAATGGGGGTAAGCATGCGGACTCGGATCTTGCTGTTCAAGAATTTATGATTGCGCCAAAAATGAAAACTTTTGCGGAAAATTTGAGGGTGGGATCTGAGGTGTATCATATTTTGAAGAAGGTTATTCATGCTAAGTATGGTCCAGGGTCTACTAATGTAGGTGACGAAGGAGGATTTGCATGTTCTGGGATTAGAACAGTGCGGGAAGCTCTTGATGTGCTTGTTGTGGCGATTGGGCTTGCAGGCTATACTGATAAGGTGGATATTGCGCTTGATTGTGCAGCGTCAGAATTTTATGACTCGAAAATAAAAAAGTATGTTATTGATGGTAAGAAAGTGAGTGCGGCGGCGCTTGGAGAGGTGTATGTGGAGCTTGTTTCACAGTATCCGATTATTTCTATTGAAGATCCATTCCACCAGGAAGATTTTTCGAACTTTGCGGTTTTACTGCGAAAGGTTTCGGGTACGGGTGTGCAGGTGGTGGGGGATGATCTTACCGTTACAAATGTCAAACGTATTAGTATTGCACTGGAAAACGAGAGTATATCTTGTTTGCTTCTCAAAGTAAATCAAATTGGAACGGTGTGGGAAGCGGTTAATTCTGCGTCGTTGATGTTTGATTACTTAGGACCATTTGGAGAAGGGCAGGTGATGGTTTCACATCGATCGGGGGAAACAGAGGATACGTTTATTTCTCATTTAGCGGTTGGTCTTTCGTGTGGGATGATTAAATCTGGCGCTCCGTGTCGAGGGGAGAGAGTTGCGAAATATAATGAATTACTGAGAATTGAGGAAGGGATGAATGACTTTAAACGGAAGAAAATCTAAGCTTATCTTTCTTTTATATCTTTTCGGCAATGATTGCTTGATTGTTGTATTTGAATAGTTGGACTGTTCGTTCGCCTTGGAGGCCTTTTTCAAAATAGGCTCGTTCTTTCCAGTAGTTCTCAGGTGCGATGTTGTAGCGAATGGTGACTTGTTTGGCTTTCAGAGAATGGAGGGTTAATTTTATGGCGGCGTAATCCCATTTTTGAGTGTGAAGTATTTTATACTGATTTTTGAAAAACGGACTATTAGATGGTTTTTCTGAGGTAAAGTAGATATTTTTCTCTTGGATGGTTAGAGTTGTTTGTGTTTCTTTTGCGAGCGTTTCGAGGAGTTTTGCTTTGATTATAGCGGGATCGACTTCGAGTAGATATGATTTGGGGGGTTCGGCGGGTAGGTTTTCAGTGGTCTGTGTTTTTTCGCTCGCAAGTGATATTTTTTGTGGGAGAACTACTGCTCTGCTCTCTGCAGTTTTTAATTTTCCAAGATATATAGTTAACCGGTTTAGTGATCCGTCTACGGAGATATATTCTTTTTCGCAGTCAAATGTAATTTTATTTATTTGAGGTGGTAGCTCGA
>CAYJTE010000142.1:0-2952 GCA_964372965.1 uncultured Methanosarcinales archaeon | reverse complement strand
TGCTAAAGAAAAAATGTTACAAAAGGATGTTACAAGAAAAAATGTTACAAAAGGAAGTTACAAGAAAGAAGTTAAAAAAGTTGAGATAAAAAATCCGATATTTTTGGCAGATATCACTTGAAAATTTCTTTGACGTTTTTGAAATCCAATTTGACAAACTGACTGGGCGGGAGCTTTTTTTCTTTTAGTTTTTGCAATGCGTCTTTTACATGAGTCGATCCTTTGGGTATGGTGAATCCGGCTAAACTTGAGAGGAAGTGTATTTGATCTAATGCAGCGGACCTTGCAAGAATGGATGCGGCGGCAACTTCAATATATTTTGATTCAGCTTTTTGTTCATGAAGATCGCCTACGGTGCATCCCGGATATTCATCAACAATATGGTGTCCTGGTTTTAGATCCTTGGCTGCTCTTTTGTGAAGATCGTTTAACAACGAGGTGACGTTGCCGGATTTGGAGTTGTATTCGTGCGGCAGAAGGGAGATGATATTGCATTCGAACTCTGATTTTATGACTTTGGCGATGTTTTGGATGTCTGTGTCTTTCAGTTGCTTACTATCTTTTACACCTAAACTTATTAGGCGCTGCTGCTCTTTGGTTGATGTTGTTTTTACTGCGGCTACTACTATTCCACCAAAGGTATCACCTTTTAGAGATTCATCGGATCCGATTATAATAGTGTTATTTTGGTGATTTGCTTTAGCATTATTTTTAGAACTGATACTACTTTGATTGATTGTGAGCGTCGTTTGCATTCTTATGGGGGAGATATTCACACTTATATGTATTTTGGATAATTGGAAGAAAAGAGATATCGGTAATCTTTAAATAAGTAATCTTAGAATATTTTTAGAACTCTCCTAATGTTTTTTGTTTCTTTTTTTCCTCGAGTACTTTGTAAGTACTCCAACTCTTACGAAAGATGCGGGGATAATCTTTATAATGCTCGGTAATGAACTTTTTGGTTGTGGGATCACTTGGGTAACCTGACCCAACATCTTTTCCAATCTCTTTACAAATGTTGTCAATTGCTCGATCACGTAAGACTTTGGCGATGATACTGGCGGCAGCGACGGGGAGGTGATTGACGTCGGCTTTGTGTTCCATTTTGATTTGTACTTTATTCCTTACAGCCTGACTTAAGCGATTTTTGAAATACTGAGTGTATGCGGGAATATTGGGACTGGGACAATCAATGATTACAATGTCGGGGTCGAGTTCACTGGTCAGACGAGCTTGGGTATCGGCTTCGAGCCAATTGAGATTGGTTTTGGGATCGTTTAGGACATGATCGAGGGCGTCTGGTTCGATAAACTCAATTCGAAAATCGCTGGTGATCTCGCGGATTCGTTCAAATAATTCTGACCGGGCTTGACTGGTTAGTTGTTTTGAATCTTTGACTCCGAGCCATTCGAGTTTTTGGATTTGATCACTGGTGAAGGCTAACGCTGCTATTACAAGTGGACCGATTACTGGACCCCTGCCCGATTCATCAATACCCACTATAATTAAATTTGAATGTGGAGAGAGAGAACTGTGGAGAATATGATTTTTGTTTGAAGACACTTTTTTTTTAGACATAGAATGTGGTGTTGTCTTTGTTGCTTTCTTTTTATTTGGTTCTTTATTTGTAGAAGAGACTTTTTTGCCCTTAGAGAGATCCATGATATTGAATAAAGGGAGATGACAATAAAAATACTCTGGCTCGGGATTTGAAAATTACAGTCCAAACGCATCGGTGAATTCACGCATGCGTCTATACTCAGCTAAAAAACCTAATCCTTTGTCGGTTATTACTACGCTTTTAGAGGCTTTCTGTCGTTTTCTGGTTTCTTCTTCTTCCACGTTGATTAATCCTTTTCCTATGAGCTCGTCGAGATAGCTATTTAGAAGTTTATGTGAAAGGTTTGATTTGTACATTAAGTGAGTAGGTTTAATCCTGCCACCTTTATTTTGGATGGATATTAAAATGTCATATACGAGTTCAAGTCTTGATCTGCGGTTGGTGGTCATGGCGGGGATGGTGACGAATTTATTTTTTAGGATAATTTAGTGGTTTATTTTTTAGTGATCTTTCGGTAGGTTACAAGCAGTATTAGGAAACCAATTAATTGCATTATTTCTGCGGCTACGTAAAAAGTATCCTTTAGAAATACAAAGATAAACAAGATGTTGCCTGCGACTAAGAATGTGAAGGCAGTCATGACGTTTTTGGCGCTCTGTTTTTGCGTGTTGAGGTAATTTTTGTAATAATTAAGTACAGTTAATGCGAGGAGTACAGTACTAGTTAAGTAAAATACAAAAAATTTGAAGTTACTTACAATACTAATTAAAAGCACTAAATATACAAAGAGGGCGATCTGAGACACTTCGTGCCATTTGTTCAGACGTGCGCGAGCTTTTTGTGAGATAAAAAACAATAAAAGCCAGCCTCCAAGGAAAGTTGTCATCTGAAGGAAGAAGGCTCCGCGGTATAGCAGATCAGCGAAGGCTAACTCCTGACCTGCAACTGGTGCTAGAACTGTTGCGGCTACGTCACGAACAGTACTAAAATAGGTGATGGCACTGGTGGTTGCTTTAAATAAAAATCCCAGTGCAAGGAGTAAAAAGGCTAAGGAGAGGTACCCGAAACGATTCTCATGATGAGATTTGAATATTTTGAAGCTGTAGAGTGCGATTAGAAGAGCGATTACAAGCCCAATAGAATCCAATATAATATCGTATCCTTGAAACCAAATAGGGGTGGTGTAGAGGCTGAACATAGGAATCATCCAAATAAGTTAGATTATTTCAGGGTCACTTGGTACTTTTAAGTGATAACTTATTAGGTTATTATATTGGAGCGCATTTAAAAAGGTTATGTCTTCATTTTCTATTTTAGGGATTTTACTCTGGTTAAAGGGTTACGTGATTTGTGAGCTGGAGAATAAAATAAGTGAGAAAATAAAATGA
>CAYJTE010000141.1:0-2968 GCA_964372965.1 uncultured Methanosarcinales archaeon | reverse complement strand
GGTGAATTGGAAAGATTGGGCAAGGAGGGTCTTGTTTTTGGAGAGAAGATGGGGATTATACACAATTATTTAGAGGGGTGCTTAGTGTTTCGACTTTGAATCATCGAAATAAAGGGGTCTTCGAGTTGGATGCCATATTGATCTTTTTTGGAGATTCCTGATTTGATGGTAAAGGCGATTCTGGGTAGAATTAAAGGATTTGTTGGAAATGCTGGCGCTGTGTGTATTTCTATTCACATTCCATAACTTAATGAGTGGATGATTTTTTGGATAGTCACTCCATTTTTCTTTTGCGATGGTTGTTAGGTCCCCGCATGGTTTTTTCATAGAAGTGCCTCGGACTAAATGGTATGAATGGGTGTGCAGTTTGTGTTTGGGGCGGACTTGCAGCATAGTACTTTTTAGCAGGAGTTGTTCCTTGAAGAGTGGCAAGCTGATAGGTAATGCCAAATGTATTTGGTTCCATGGTGAATGTTTTGATGTATGTTTTGTGGAGGTGACCAGCAAATGCAAGATCTGTGTTTGTGGCCATCTCATTTTAAATATTATAGGTTCTTTTTGATATATGATATAGTTCAATAATGTATGTAAATGCGAAAGAGATATATAGATAAAAATTATTATCTATAGCAATTCTCTAAAATACTATGAAAGCCCGCAAACTTCAAATCGTTGGAAAAAGGTCGTACACAATTACTCTCCCTAAAGCATGGGTGATTGATAATAAACTTGGTCCGCATGACAGTATTACTATTGAACGGACCACAAATAATGAATTGTTGGTGAAGGCAGGGAAAGAATTTTTGCCGAAGGGAACCAAGATTACAGCACAACGAGAAGACATTAAAGGTATGGAGAGATTTTTGCGGTTCTGTTACATGAAAAATATTGATACTGTAACAATTTATAGTAAACACTTTGATCCGGCAAGTGTTCGGGAAGTAAAACAGGCGATTAAACATATCGATGGATATGGGGTTACGGGTGAGAGTCCAACTTCGATGGAAATTTCTTTTTTATACCATGATATTGATGTGAGAGTTGAAAGAATTATCCGCCGAATGTTGTATATGCTTCATGTGATGATGGAAAGTTTACGGGTGAAAGATCATGAAACACTCGACGAAATTGAGGATACAGTTGATGGATTATACTTACTTGCTAAACGAGTGTTGCTTCGATGTATGAACTCAAGTAAGGTGCGTGAGGATAATCAACTACATAGTAATGAGAGTGTTCTTTTTCTTTGGATTTGTTTCAAAAAGATAGAAAATATTGCTGATACGTTGCATGATCTCAAAAATAGTGCATTAAGCCCGGCAGAAGATCAATTTATTTCGACGCTCATCAAACTGCTTGAGAAAGCATTTTATAGACCAAGTATCAGTGCCGAACTGCTCGCTGAGGCAAAGGCGGTTCCAAAGAAAAATATTAGTGGTGATAAAGCGTACTTTTTTACTATTATTCACAAGGAGGCTATTGATATATTACATAATGTCGACCATATTCATCTCAATGATGTATTTTTTACAGATAAAAGGGATGTTTGAGCAATAAAGTTGTTATTTGTTCTACCGTAATACACGCTGGGGAAAGATTATAAAGGCTCAGAATAAGGGTATTTTATGCGTAGGGTCGTTTTAAGGTCTGGTCTGGAAATTGTTTTTGTTCCTCAAAAGAGTACGTCAGTTACAGTTCAGGTTTTTGTTAAAATTGGATCTGCTGCTGAGGTTAAAAAAGAATATGGGATGGCTCATTTCTTAGAACATATCTTATTTGAGGGTACGAAGAAGAGGCCAACAAGTTTTCTCATCGCAAATGAAATAGAGAAAGTGGGAGGAGTATTTAATGCATATACCACTCATGAACGAACATGTTATTATGCAAAAGTTCCTCGCAAACATTTTGTTTCTGCTCTTGATGTTTTATCTGATATTGTACAGCACCCATTGTTTTTGAAAGACAGTATAGAAAAAGAGAAGAAAGTTGTCCTTAAAGAAATTGATATGGTGCATGATGATCCACATAGTTTACAATGGGTATTACTACAACAACAATTATATCCATACTGTGATACGTTACATCCAACATATGGCGATGCCAAAGTGGTTAGGTCTCTCAACCCGAAAAACATCTCAACTTTTTTTAACAAATATTATCATCCTCGAAATATGGTGGTGTGTGTTGTGGGTGATGTGCGGAATTGGCAATTTGAGGTGGAGAAGCGATTTGGATATGGTGGGGGGGAATTGTCCAGAAAGATGGTTTGTGATCTCAAACCAATCTTGTCTAATAAGACTATCTTAAAACATAAAGATATCTCCAGTTGTCATGTGACACTGGGGTTTCGCGCGGTAAATCGTTTGCATGGGGATAGTTATGCTCTTGATGTGATTGATGCTATTTTAGGCAGGGGACAGAGCGGGAAAATGTTTCAGTCCGTTCGGGGGGAACATGGACTTGCGTATGAAGTTGGTACTCAATATGTGTCTGATAGTTTTTATGGATATTTTGCCGTTTTTGCGGTTGTGGATCCTGCTAAAAGACGAAAGGCAGAAAAAATTATGCTCTGTGAACTTGCTCGATTACAGAAGATTCAGAAAAAAGATCTTGATGAGGCGAAAAGTTCTATTGAAGGTGAATTTTTGCTTGATTTAGAAGATACACAAAAAGTTGCGGACCAAGTGTTATTTTGGCACCAGATGGGTTCGATTGATTTGATGAATAAATATCTTGGTCGAATTCGAAGAGTGAGTGTGAGTGATGTACGGAGAGTGGCTGCAAAATATTTGAAGAAACATGTTAAAGTTATTATTGAGAAAAAAAAGAAGAGATAAGAGATGGGTAGTGATGTGGAGAGATAGAATTAGTGTGGAGAGATAGAATTAGTGTAAAGAGAGAGAAGTAGTGTAAAGAGAGAAGTAGTGTAAAGAGAGAAGTAGTGTAAAGAGAGAAGTAGTGTAAAGAG
>CAYJTE010000140.1:0-3014 GCA_964372965.1 uncultured Methanosarcinales archaeon | reverse complement strand
TGAGTTTCTATTAAGGAAAATGTTGCTTTAAGCTTGCGGAGACTTTTTTTACAGAGTCAAGTCTAGCAAAACATTTATATAGCAACCTCTGTCTGAAAGTACAATTAAAAACAAAGGTGAAATTATGGAAGAATCACGACCTCTTGATGCATTAAACCATGCGCGAAATAGAACTGTTATGGTAGATTTAAAGAACAATTATAGATATATCGGAAAGTTAAAATCATTTGACATTCACATAAATACTGTTCTTGATGACGCGGAGGAGTATTATAATGGGGAACTAAAGCGCAAAGTAGGAACAGTATTTATTCGTGGAGATACCATCACTATTATAACTCCAGCGTAAAACAGAAAAAATCAAATTATAAATTAATTGAGGGAATCCGATGAAAGGAACAGAAAGTATGGGGAAAAAGACCGGAAAGGTCTCTCACATCAGATGTAGGCGTTGTGGCGGTAGATCATACCATATCCGAAAGAAGAGATGTTCTTCATGTGGTTACGGAGCAACTACAACAATGCGTAAATACGCATTTAATAAAAAGAACTGTGCTCCCTAAATTTTTATTTTTTATTAACACATTTCTTAAGCACCGAAAATAAACCTAGAGCAAATATTATATTCTCCAAGTGGTATCTTATAAAATACACTCTCATGTCACTCATTTGTGAAGTATGTAATAACGAAATGCTTTCAATTAAACAGAAATATATCTGTTCAAATTGTCATCATATAAATCCATGCTGCGAAGGAGATAGATGTAATATGTAAGGGCATTTTACCCCCTTGTAATCAAAACTCATAAAAACCAAGTTCATTTCATAAGCATATGGGCGCGTAGCGTAGCGGTACCAGAAAAAGGGAATAAGGTACTATTTCTCTACTTTGGCGCAAAATCGCGCAACGTTCGCAACGTTGAGGTCTCGGGTTCGAATCCCGACGCGTCCATTTATGCTTGGTGTAATATTGGTGGACATGAAATATTGGAAAGAAAAAATATACGGCTGCCGGGACATTCGATACCACAGCGTTGAAAAAGCAAACGCGGGTGACTATAATCGAACCCGGACTAAAAGCTGTCTCCGAAAATGTTATGGGAAGCTCTTGTCATATAGTGCAGTATGAACCACTTGACCACAGCCGTATTATAGATTGGCACTAATACCAATTATTTAAGAATAGTGAAACAAAAGACAATAGTTGAGAACAAATAAAAGCGCTAAAAGCAAAAGAATCTATTCGCTCTCTCTGCGAATAACCTTAACCGCATCCATCTTAACAGTAATCGGAATTGGAACAGCTGATTCCAGAAGCTCAACCACAATTTCTTCTTTTTGCTTATTGACACGCATAACTTTTGCATTCTCACGTTTGAATGGTCCAGCAATAATTTCAACAATATCATTTTTAAGAATATTCATCTCCACTTTTACTTGCTCAAGCATATGCTCAATTTCAGCATAAGGTACTTCAGATGGGAGTAAACCGCGAGCATAAGGAACACCAGCTACTGCTGCTTCAGCCTCAAGACGACTAGTCGCCTCGACAAAAATATAACCACGCATACCATGTGCTCGCACAACTGCAAGAACACCCATGTTATTTTTATGAAGTTTTGACCCTAGAAAATCAACAACTTGATCTTCACGATTAGCCGCTGTTCGAAGTCCAAAAAGATGTGTTTCCATTTTTAATTCCGTAATTATTTTTAATCACTAAACCTGACTTATTAAGCATGTAGTCACTTTGTTTGGCTGTTGCCTGTTGGCAACCACCACTTGTATACATCCAGTTACTACGTTCCGGAGTTGCCTGTTGGTACAAGAAAGGGTAGTTTTAAGAAATAGAGAAACTTCTCTATTTCTGAACAGAAAACAGGGAGTTTCCTGTTTTCTCGTTTCCTTTCTGTGCAGATAGGACGGTGATTTTGTCTTGCAATCACTGGTGGAAAAAGCAAATTTTAGTATACTTAGTTTATGATAAGTTCCTTAATGAGGAAGATAATAAACCCCATGGCACCCAAGATTAAAACTCCAATACCTGTAACTTTAAGCAGAGTTTTATACTCATCTAGAGTAGGTTTACGTGTAACATGAACTACCCGAATGGCTTCACGAATGAACCTTCGGACTTTCCCCATCTTCTGAATCTCATTTTGCTCATCCATAACCAACAAGACTGCTCATTTATTTATAAAGCTTACTCCTGCATAGAGTAAAAGGGATAAAATAGGGTTTCAGGTCTAAAACAAGTCTTTAAATAATTAGCCTTCGCTATTGTTATAAAACTGCTCAGTAAACAACTCCTGAATCCAAAAGATAATAAACCAAATATCCAATAAAAACTACTCTATGATTATAAACCAACTAGAACAACTAAAAACTACGTACAAAACATGTACCAGATGCGAAAAGCTCTGTAATAGTAGGACTCAAGTAGTTTTTGGATCGGGCAATCCTAATGCCCAAATTCTCTTTATTGGTGAAGCTCCAGGAGCAACCGAGGATAAGGAGGGAATACCTTTTTGTGGAGCATCAGGGAAAATTTTGCAAGATTTACTCACAACTATCAACCTCACACGTAGTGATATATTTATCACTAACACCGTACTTTGTAGACCTGAAAAAAACCGTAATCCTGAAAAACAAGAAATAGAAAATTGTCGAGAGCGACTTGACCAAACAATAAGTATAATACGTCCTAAAGTAATCGTAACTATTGGAAACTTCGCAACCGAACGGATTCTTAAAAAAAAAGGAATAACACAACTTAGAGGAAAAATTCACCTAATCAAAATACTAAATAAAGAATGTCAAGTAGTTCCTATAATACATCCAGCAAACTTTCTCTACAATGGTAGAAACACTTTCTTGTGGCAGCAAATGGTTGAAGATTTTAAAATCATAAACTCCGTCATCAACAGCAGTAAATAACAATCTAACTGGTAAAGTTACAAATAATGGACTAAAAATACAAATAACAGACAAAAATACAAATAATAGACAAAAAT
>CAYJTE010000139.1:0-3021 GCA_964372965.1 uncultured Methanosarcinales archaeon | reverse complement strand
TATGAGATAACGGGAACTGGTTATGAGGGAAAAGGTGATTTCGTACATAACCACCACAAAATAGATCCCAATGATGAGCCAGCTTTAAAAAATTTGATATATAATGCAGTCTTATGCAATGACTCAATAATAAACCGGACTGGAAATGACATGGAATTTAAAACCATTGGCTCTCCAACCGAATCCGCACTTTTAATTATGGGTGTAAAAGCAGGATTATTTAAAGAAGACATAAATTCCAACAGAAATCAAGAAATTCCATTTAATTCTGAAAGAAAAATGATGTCTGTACTATGTCAAATAAATGGGGAGAAGATTGTTTATTCAAAAGGCGCACTGGAATATGTACTAAAAAAATGTAAATTTATTCAAAAAAGAAAAGCTATTTCCAAATTGACTGAAACAGAAAAAAAGAAAATACTTGAGTCCAACCATACAATGACTACTAACTCTTTAAGAACTATTGCTTTTGCTTATAAAAAAGTAGATGTTTTTGCAAGAGGTCATTTTGAAGAAGATTTAGTATTCCTGGGTTTTGCCGGAATGGAAGATCCTGCTCGTGAAGAGGTCAAAGAATCCATCCGCCAATGTTATAGTGCTGGAATTAAAGTAAAGATGATCACTGGAGACCACAAAGAAACCGCCCTCTCCATTGCCAGAGAAATAGGATTACATGGAAAAATAATGGAAGGAAACGAGCTTGATAATCTAACTGATGATGAGCTAAAAAAAGTAATAAGCGCAATTTCCATTTTTGCAAGAGTAAAGCCCGAACATAAACTACGAATAATAAGAGCATTAAAATCTAATGGAGAAATCGTCACCATGACTGGCGATGGAGTCAACGACGCACCTGCTTTAAAAGAGGCGCATATTGGAATTGCTATGGGAAAGAACGGAACAGATGTTTCTCGTTCAGTTGCTGATTTAACATTAAAAGATGACAACTTTAGCACAATAGTATCAGCAATCCGTGAAGGCAGGACTATTTTCAAAAATATTAGAAAATTTTCAACGTATCAGCTTTCTTGTAATTTTGCAGAACTATCCATTTTATTTATCGGTGTTTTATTATCGCCATTTTTAGGATGGCAAATCCCTCTTTTAGTAGCTTTGCAGATACTTTTCATGAATCTTGTAACGGATAACCTACCCGCAATTACTCTAGGCTTAAACCCTTCTTCAGAAGATTCTATGCTGGAACCACCAAGAAAAAATTCAGAAATACTTATAAAAAAATCATATATCTTATTATTTATTACAGGAAGTATACTAACTATTTTTGTTTTGTTTTCTTACTTTTTAACATTTAATGTTTTGGGAAGAACCCAACAATATGCACAGACAGTAGCATTATTCACTCTTATTGGCTTAGAAATTATCTCTGCATTTAATTTTAGATCATTCAGGAAAGGAGTTTTGAATAGAAGCCCGATGATTAATCCTTATTTGTTTTACGCTTCCGTAATCTCTTTAATTGCAACATTTGCCATAATTTACACACCTCTCAATAATATATTTGAAACAGTACCGTTGGGGCTTGACGGACTACTAATCGTAGTATCCTTAGCCCTATCTCTCGCAATTATTTTCGATTTTTTAAAATACATAAATAACAAAAAAAAATTTTTTGATCTGGAACACCTATAAAAATACAGTCCCCAAGCAACCCACTCCCGCACTGGACAACCGCGACCAGACTATATAAACCACCAAACCATTAAAGGTACATAAGGAGGTGGGATCATGCGAATCAAGATCTTCAGGAGAGGAATTTGTGTAGGAGTTGTCAAACCCGATTTTTTAGGATTAAAAAACGTAAAATATTATCCTTGGCAGGATCTGGGAATCAATACTTTATTTGCAAGCGAACAAAGCATGGAATCCCTCTTTTTCACGTAAGAACAAAAGTACATCAACCCAACATAACAAAATTACTTTTTACCCGCCCGAAACAAAATCCCATGCGACAACTCAAACAACATCTGAACATTAATTTCCGCAACAGCACATGGTACCATGAGCCCTGCCTGTGTGAGTACCTTTGGGGAAATCTCGCCGATGAAACCAACCACGCATTCATCTGCGACAAGTGCACCGACCCGGCCAGAAATAAAACTGGGATGAACCATTTCTTTGATAATGAGTTGTAGCCCTAAAGAGCGAAACAAAGCATCAACTTTTTGTTGAATTTCCGTAAAATCTGCTTTCTCATGACACACTGCAAAACTAAGAGCCGTCTTCTCTGAAACCCCGCATTCAGATTTCGAATCAACATGAAACACCCGGCCAACTTCAAATAAACACTGAGGATATTCATTGTGTTGATTCCTACTCAACGTCTTAAGTAAACCCGGTAAAATCGAGTGACGTAAATAATTATGCTCTGAAATTGCATTCTTCAATGGAACAAACACATCTTGAGGAAAAGCCACCAGAGCTAAATCCTCTTTAGATGCCAAATGATAATTCACTACTTCCGTAACACCAAAACCAACACACAGTATCCGTAGTTTTGAAATAAACTTCTCAAGAGAATCTTGTTCACCAATGGTTGCAATTGTAGGAATAACCGATTTAAAATTTTCATAACCATACGCAATAGCGATATCCTCCACAAAATCAACCTGATGCAAAATATCTGCTCTATACGGAGGAATCAACACATATCCTTTATCAAATCCAAAACCCATCCGTGCAAGTAAATCTTTTACCTGAACTAAACTGAGTTTCAACCCCAATACCCTTGAGATATATGACACATCAACCTTCATCTTACGCGCACTCAAATTTGGTGTAACGAGTGTCCGATCTTTGTACACAATATCTACACTCTCAACTTTTCCACCCATATCAGCAAGAGCACATACCATAATATTAAGCGCCATTTGAACATTCTCTAAATCAGTCCCTGTGGCTTCCAAAAATACATCACGCGTACCACCCACCCCTTTTCCTGTATCCTCTGAGTTGGTAACAGGCAACATACACATAACACGATAATGAGAATCAACAAAGAAC
>CAYJTE010000138.1:0-3043 GCA_964372965.1 uncultured Methanosarcinales archaeon | reverse complement strand
TGCGAAGTGAGGAAGCGAACGGTGGGTAGGTGATTTTAGGATTTTTGTTTTATTCTGCCAGTGCAAGAAAAGTATGCATTTCTGCACAAAAACAAGATGTACAAAAACAATAAAACAGGAGGCTACCTATTTTTTGGTCAGAAAATCTCCCACTTTCTTGAATAAGGCACTCTCCTCATTTTGTGTGTTTTACTGGTGGTGTACACACAAGTACCTTTCTATTAGAATAAACCATACAAGAACATCAAATATTTTCTGTTACCCCCTCGAGCCCGCAGGCGAGCATGCACGACGTGATAATTCGAAGGAAGGACAACTTTCTTTTGTGTATTCTCCTCTGCACATTCGGAACATCGATCCCAAATTGTGTTGCTATCGTATATCTCAACTGGTAGTGGGCTGTTTTTTGACCCTTACAGTAACTTGTTGATAAACAGCCGCACCGAATCCCAAAAACCATCCGCATAACCTACTACCTCAACAGTTGATGAATTAGTATATCCTCTTCCTTGCTCATCCATCCAAAACAGATCTATCTTAAAAGATGTAGACGAAGTGAGAGGAAAGTCCTGCAACGTTACTTTCAGATGCTCAGAGTTACTAAGGCTGCTCACATTCCACCTCTGTTCAAAATTACCAGAGCTAATTTTAACAACTAATTTCTGTGGTTCTGAAACACTTACTTTTGCAACCAGAACTCCAAGTACTATATCCTCTCCCAGTCGAGCCGATGCAGGTGACTCAACCTGAAAAGAGACCGCTGGTTCATCATAAACAGTATAATCAATAGTCGCATATTCCTTAACATCCGATTTCACCGACGCAAGAACTGTTCGAAATCCCGCTGTGGTAGTCTCTAAATTAACCTCCATTTCATATTTTTCACCAACTCTAAGAGTATTTTCCTCACAAATTCTATCAATACACATCTCAACTTGTCCAGATCCAAATAGTCTCTCAAAGGAACAACTCGTACTTGCCAGAGCACCTATACGAGTCTTTGGTGGTGCTTTACACACAATCAAAAATTGTTTAGAATTCATCAGTTCGCGAGACTCCCCCACTTCCTTGTAAGAAAACTGTGTCAGTCCTTTTTGTGCCAAAAACAATGATCTTGCGGTTGTATTACGTTCACTTACAACAGTAATTGGGAACGTATAGGTATATGCCGGGTCAAGTTCTTCTGGAACTTTCACAATAAAAATCACTTTAGCCTCTGTATTAGGTTTAATGAGGACACTTTTAGTTTTCGACCCAATCAATTCCACCTCGCGTGGCAATCCTAATTGAAGCGTACGCACTGCATATCCTTTCCCCATATTGGTTGCCACAACTTCAATTCTGTTATAACTCCCAAGATCTACTTTTGATGCAAGGGGTGACACACGAAGTAATACTGTATCCTCAATCGCATAACCCACTTTTTTCACTGTAACCCTAAACTCACTGGGTGATTCTTTAAGAGAAATGTCTTGTCCAGTCCATTCATAATAAATAACATCATCTGTTGGGTCCGTTCCTTCATACAGTCGAATGTGAGACGCATCTACATATCCAAATTGTCCAAACGCAATATCAACAGGGACCCATCCCTTATCAGGAAAATATACCTCTGCCCACCCATGTGGCTGCCACGGATCAGAAAACAGTGGTGAAGTTGTATAACTAATTCCCGAGACAAAGCGAGTAGGAACCCCAAGTGACCTCATCATCGCAATAAACAGAGATGTCATCTCATCACAGACTCCCTGTTTATTTTCTAGAACCCAAGAGGCCTTCTGCGACGCTTTTTCAGTCAGAGTATTAAGGTCATACACCACCGTTCTTTGGACATAATCCGCAACTTTTATAGTAACACTATACAAATCATCTTCTCCTTGAGCTAGTTCCAGCGCCTTTGCCCTGATAGCAGGGGAGTCAGAATCAATAGTAGCCGTTGGTTGTAAATATTTAGAGTAACCTGCTGTTTTTTGCGCATCTATCGGGAATGGAATCTTTGAATCAATCAGTAAAGAATAAGGTCTCAGAGTAAGTGGAACACTATACCCTAAATCATAATCTCCAAGTGCATGAGTATTCCAGTTAAACAGCAAATAATTACCATCCGAAGAAAAACTCCCTCGAGTGCGCATATCGCCAACTTCTTGACCAAATCCATCTTTAGGAATCATCTGAACCTTTGTTGTAACCGAACTTAACTTTGGCGAGTCTGAATCCGATTCAATAGAAAAGTGTCCTCGATATTCCAATTCCACCTGCATCTCAGAGCTAAGAGTATACTCTTCAAGACCCAACCCCGCAAAAGACAGGGCCAAAATCAACATCGCGCATAATATCACATTTTTTTTCATAATTCCACCCTTAATACTCAATTGGATTAACTGATATAAGTTCTCCCGAATGAGAAAACACCATATCCACTGGTCGAATCAGCCTTTCTGGAACATCTCTATACACCAGGACACGAAGTTTTACCGTGTTGACATAATTGACCTCAAATTCTGGCACGTACTGTTTATGGAATTTTTGACCAGTTAAAATTCCTTGAGCTGTCAGTTTTTTATGAGATACAACTCGTTTCTCTTTAGCCCCATCTGCCGAAGCTAAAATATCAACATACACCTCTCCAGTAACAGAAAGTATATCATCATTTTCAATATCCAAATTTACATACTCCACAGAAGATATTCCCCGAGTTACATGTTTCTTAACATCAATCGATGCTTTCAGACTCACATTTGCCATACGTTCAAAATAAATACGCTCATCAAACGCAAACAAATAAGTATTTTCAGTTTTCACATCTTGCATTTCTTCAAAAAAAGAATATGTCACCGGACAAAAATCCATAATCTCATCCGCCACATACAACATATCGGGGCGCAAATGACTTATCTCATCTTCAAAATTCGCTCGTACATCTGAAAATGTTCCTCCAACCGTCCGTTCTGATTCAACCCATCGCGGCTTAAGTAGTATTAACACCTGTGGCGAACAATACACCTTGTATACCACCAAACTTGGTAAAAAGAGTCCTTTATAA
>CAYJTE010000137.1:0-3050 GCA_964372965.1 uncultured Methanosarcinales archaeon | reverse complement strand
CTAAAAAAGACTAAAACGTATCCACCACCGTATCATCACCATCACCATATCATCACCATATCATCACCATCACCATATCATCACAATACCATGACCCTAAATTATCTATGATAACAGATCTAAACGCAGAAGCTCGTATTGAATATGGCACTTTTTCTGTTGAAAACTTTGATCGAATCATAAGAGCCCCAGCATATTACCATTCTGATACCATTGAAGAGTTCATAGCACAGCGCGAACAACTCAAAATCACCCCTTGGTATAAACCGTTTCAACCAGCACGAAAAACAAGAGGCAGTTTTATACTCCATTTAAACTCATGTACCTACTATTCGACACCATTTACACCACCTGAGTTAGTAAAAAAAAATCTATACCCAGAACTTGAAGCAGCACGTGTAAAATTTCATGAACGAAAAAAAAACGTTCTCTCAAAAAAAGGTTTTGAAATGATACGAGAATCATTTGACCTAGAACTACTTTGTATTGAACGGAGATATTTTCAAGCGTTATGCAACGCCGAGCTACGAGATGGAACCGGAATTCTTCCAATACGATGCTACAAATCATTTATGAACGGAGAAGTGGTGGATCACATCATCATCAAATATACTCCTTCTGTTGATTTTGCAGATTACTGGCTTCATTTTAATGATAGCGAAGTACACCGACCGCGAACAAAGAAAAAGCGTTTTGAACTAGACTCTCTTAAAGATAACTTCTTCCCCAACCTGCTACCCGCACGTTGAAATAAGCCCAAATTCTAACCCACTACCCACTCCCGCACTGGACAACCGTTCCTAGACTATTTAAACCACCAGAACCAAGAGAGTTATATCAAACCGAGGTGATACATATGATTGATCTACATGAAAAAACCATTCAGCGCCTATTTCAAAAACAAGTTGAAGACCTAACAAAAAGAACTCTCATCACCAGAGAAGATTCACTCGATATACAATTCAGTGGAGCGTGGATCTAAAAGTATAACCACAACACAAAACCGCAACATTTCTCCCAACATTATTCCATTTACTCACAAAGATTAAAAAAAAAGAAGGTGAAACCCATGAATACAGCAAAGAACACAACCCAGATTAATACCAAAAATAAAGTAAGTCAAAGCAAGAAATATAGTGTCATTAACACTGATACCATGTACAAGATACAATTCCCTCAAAAAGCCTCGCTCGGATTTGAAGTTCTTGCAACACCAATCGAAGTACTCGAAAACATCCATCAAGAACGAGAATCGCTTCACAGCAGAATTTTACATTTGCAGGAAAAATATGAATCGTATGCAAAACAGACCTATTTGGATGACTACGGGATTGCCTAAACATTAGTAGGTACAGATCTCCCAGTGAAACATATTCACTCCCATCCCTTTGAGGGAGTTAAAAAGTATAATAAGCTTTTTATGTCTCCCTCTTTTTTTCTTCGTAAATAACTCTCCATCCAATAATTCCTTCGAAATATATTCAAAATACATTGGAGCAGATAATCAATCAAATAAAAGAAGGTTCCATTTTTATCTGCCCAACAGATACAATTTATGGTTTAAGTTGCGATGCCACAAATGAACAAGCAGTACAAAAAATAAGAACAATAAAAAGCCCAAAAAATAAGAACAATAAAACAACGAGATACAAAACCACTTTCAATATGGGCACCCTCAAAAGAGTGGATACAAAATCACAGCGAAGTTTCAGACTCAGCACTTGAAAAATTACCATGTCCATATACCCTCATCCTCAAATTAAAAGACAAATCTATTCTTGCATCCCAAGACAAATCTATTCTTGCATCCCAAGACAAATCTATTCTTGCTCCCAGTGTCCTATAAGGATCAAATCAAGTAGGAGTTCGTATACCTAATCATTGGTTCAGTGAAATAGTTGCAAAACTAAACCAACCAATTATCACCACTTCTGTAAATGTAACTGGATTCGCAACGCAACGAGCATTCACATTATATCACCTAAAATATTAAAAAAAACAGATTTAAGAATAGACAAGGGCAACAAATCTAATCACTCTTCAACTATTATCAACCCCCTAACCCACAAAATCATCAAAAGATAAAAATAATAACATATTACCCATAAATTCAAGCCCATACTGCCAGAACTGCTCCCATAACGAGGAACGCCACCAAATAATATCCAACGTTCAAAAAATAAAACTTCTTGGACCTTCCTTCATACAACGTCGAAGTAATAGCAGTTGCCGCAACAAACCCGAACCAGCACCACGCCCCAACTTTCATCCCCTCAATAGCCGTAGTTGCACCAGCATAATCAATAAAATGTGCCAGAACAAAACTAGAAATAAGCGCACCGAGAAGAGCCACAATATGAGCCTCATGAGCATTTTTCTTTAACTTATCCATATCAGAATCACGATCGCGCATCGCCGACACCCAGCTGCGACCAAACAAAAACGGAGCATACCACAGCGCCCCAATCGCCATATTTAAAATTGCAGCCACCAGAACTGCCCAAGGATTAATATCAATTTGTGCCATACCTCAAGAAAGTCAAAATGTATTAATAAACATTCCCATACTCAACAGTATCTCCACTGGAAGTTCAGCTTTCTGTGCCAACTTCTTCTCAAATTCGAATCATCATCATCATCATCATCATTATCAAATCATCAGGTTCATCATGCAGGGTCGCGCTCTACAGGTGCATCGGGTTCTCAATGGTGCATCGGGTTCTCAATTTTTCTCTCGGATAATTCGAAGATCCAATAGGTACCTACTAGTAACCATTCTTCAGCAGAGATACCAACCAGAAAATCAACCAGAAACAATACAAAAAAAACCCCCAAAAAAAATACTCATCTCTTCCGTCTAAACACTTTCTTCTTCACCTTCTGCCATGTACTTTCTTTTGTAAACCCTAATTTATTTTTGAGTCGAGATGTAACCATTCCCTTCACATGTTTAACTTCTCTTTTTGATACCAGTCCACTTCTCACCATCGCATCCTCAAGATGCTTACTTGCAGTTCCAAGTACTCTTTCGCTTGCCTGTTTAGAGGTAC
>CAYJTE010000136.1:0-3078 GCA_964372965.1 uncultured Methanosarcinales archaeon | reverse complement strand
ATAACAATAATAACAATAACAATAACAATAATAACAATAACAATAATAACAATAATAATAATAAGCTATTTGGGCAGCAAGATTCGCAGACCGTTGAACAACAGGTCCTGTTTGTTTTGTGACTTTATCCATGTTTTCAACAATTCCTTCAGTGTGAATTGTGTAAATGTAGAAATAGCCAGTCTACTGACACCCCCAATCATACATCCTATAACATAACTATAAAAACCATATAACCAAACTTATGAAACATAATTATCCCTTCTTTACAACTTGTTTCCTAAACAATTTTCACCTCGTTTTCATACATTATCCCATAACCCCATACCACTGATACAGCACTCGCTCAGCTGCTCGAACTAAATCCATATTTTCACCATGTATTCCAATACACGAACCCTGTAACTGCACAAATGCTGATGAATCTGGAATCAGCTCTATAACCGGAAATCCTTGAGTATTCGCACACGATACAATAATTCGATCTTCGCAAATAGGATCTTCTCGAGTACACGCCGCAACCACCTTGCGATTAATACCCTGAACCACATTAGAATTCAGCTCCGTAAGAGCTAACGTATAATATTTATTGGCAACATCCGGATTAATCGCTTGATATATAACTAAACCAGAGTTAAACGACGCATTCAAACTGCCGGAAATAGAAATATTCTCAACTTCCGCCGGATTAAAATGGAGTCGAATATGAACACTCTCAGAATTACGCATTACTTCTCCCCACCATAAACCATCAAGTTTCACAAAACTAAAACCATTATACACAAGACCCTCAGAAGGATCAATCTCTCCATTCAAATTTGCTTGATGCAAATCAGCAATAGTCATTGGGGGACTCGCGACCGAAGGATAAAATCGAATAGCTAAAAGAACAACAATCACAAGACTAATAATAACTACCAGCGCAATTAAAAGCGACTTAGTCTCAGATTTTTCCTGCTCTTTTTGTACACTATGATCTAATTCAGCTGCAGCTACATCCTGATCACTATGAGAAGATGACTTAACATGAGTTGGTATAATATTAGTAACAACACCATGAGTTGGTATAATATTAGTATCAACATCATGATCCGGTTTAAAATCAGATTTTTTGGTATCCATAACTCTAAAACCAACCCCTTATTTAAGAATATTATGGAATAACATCGCCCCACTCAAAAACAGCAAACACGGCAAAGATTAAATACTCTCAAACCTTAAACCACCATTAAAAAGAGGATGACCAAATTTATCGCAATCCACTCTGGAAAAGGTGGAGTAGGAAAAACAACCGTTGCAATCAACCTAGCTCACGCGTTGCACGAAAAAAACCGCAAAGTAATTCTCGTTGACGCCAACCTTGATACCCCCCATATCGCGCTCCATCTCGGCCTTGTAAACCCACAACACCACCTTCAACAATTCCTAGATAGAAAAAAATCAATAAACAGCACTATTTTTGTACACGAATCAGGTCTGCGGTTCATACCAGCACTTCACGGAGCCAAAACACTCTCTGAGAACAATCACACAAAAATCCACGAAATATTCGAACACCTAGATAACACCAGTGAGTTTGTTATAATCGACTGTCCCTCTGGATTCTCTCCGGTACTACACGAAGTTTTAAAACACGCAGATGAATCAATTATAATCACCACCCCAACCCTTAGCTCTTTATACGACGCGCAAAAAACCTTAGAGATAGCTAAATCATACAACCATACCATCGCAGCCGTAATTATAAATCACTCCGATCTTCAAGGAGCAATAACCAAAAACGACATAATAAAAACACTAAACAACCCCTATATCTACAAAATTGAAACTGATGAGAAAATTCCCAAATCGCAAAACGAAAGCGGACCATCGCACTATCTCTATCCACACACACAAAATTCAAAAACATTCACCGAAATCGCAAAACAACTAACCTTTGAAAACTAACCCTCCACCAAAAAAATAGAATCTAAAACACCCACCGACAAGCACCATGAAAACACACAAAATAATAAATCTCATGCAAAGAGGGTGGACAACACCAGAATTAATCAGAACACTTCACATACTGGAGCGTAAAAATCAAGATGACATACACTCCCATAAAATTGTCTACTGGAGTACGTTACTCACAACAATTATTGGAAACATTTTTCTTTCTCTAACCCTCATTCCCTTGCTCCTTTTCCTCACAACCCCCATTATCTATTTTATCACCCTCCTCCTCGCACTTCTAACTGGAACAATTTACACTCACTTAATAGACCAAATTAACCATCTAACAGATACACACCACCTCTCAGCAATGATATTTATCCCTGTTATCTCAATAATAACCATAATAGGAATCGTCACCCTCAGCAACCACCTAGGAACAGTATGGAATCTAGCCCAAAACCATAATCCAATCCCCATAGCCATACTATTTGCGATTTCATTTCTACTACCAACAATCGTACAGAAGGTATATCATAACCAAAAAGTGTGAAAACACAACTCTCTAAAGTTCTTTCATATTGACACATGAGAAAATAAAACACCACAGAGGAAATAATTACTACTAGAAAGTTTATAAATAGACTAGTATTTACAATGATGAAACTAACAGAAAACAAAAATGGGCTTATTCGATAAAATTTGGAAAAGGAATTACTCTATCCTGGGTTTTTTAACGGTGAAATAAACATTAGACGAGACCAACTAAGAAATTTATTTGCGTACGTAGACGTGTATAAACATGAGAAAGGTCATGAAATAACAGGTGCAGGCGACCCAGAAGACGAATTCAGACAATTTTTTGAAAAAAGACTTACTGAGTACATTATCTCAAATATGCAACAAACAAAATAAACACCTCTAGGTATGAACAGTGTGATTTAACCACATTTAACAACTAATACCTGCCTCTAACTCCCAAGTCCCACCAACACTACTCCCACAATTATCCCAATTATACCCGCCCATTTCCACCGATTCATTTTCTCATCAAGCAAGTGCACAGAAAAAAACAGCGTCCAGATATACGCCGTTGAAACCAGTGGATATACAAAAGTCAACGCACCACCTGACAAAGCAAAA
>CAYJTE010000135.1:0-3097 GCA_964372965.1 uncultured Methanosarcinales archaeon | reverse complement strand
CCAAACTTGAATAAACGCTCTTACTTCATCTGGGCTCGCATCAGGCTTCGCCGCACGGAACGCATCCAAATCTTTTTGTAAAGTACGTGCATCCATTCCTGGAAGAAGAGTTGCCGTAATATCTTCAGAACCAACCACAAAACTCACTCTCTGACCATCAACACGAGATTCCACGCGAGGAACACTAATACGATCAGACACAGTAGGTAACTGTCTTTGATTTGTAACTGGAGTTCCACGAAGTTCAACTGGATCAACAACACCTAAAGTTGACTTTGCACCATCACCGCTCACCTGGGCAACACTATCCACAGAATTCAACTTACCTTCAAAACCAGAAGCAAGTGAAGTATCAATAAGCGACCTTTTTTCACTACTTGACAAACCGAGTTGTGCAAATAAACCTTGGGAAGGAACATTTTTATCTAATCCTTTAGCCCCGGTAGCTTTCTTCAGATCACGAAGAACACCATCACCCGGACTCAAAAATCGAATTTCCGTAACACCAGCATCCCGAAGAGTTTGCCGAGCACTAGTCGACATCTTATTCTTCCAGAGAATGGGATAATTTGTTTCAATAATCAATAATTTCTTATCATTACTCACATGTAACGTAACCTGTGGAATATCATGAACAAAATTCAACACTTCTTGTACTTTTTCCCCATCAATTGAATTCCTTCCACCAAACCGACTAAACTCCAAATTACGAACATCACGTACACCAGCAGAAGGAACAACCCCCACGGTATCCCCGCGAATAAGGGGAGCTCGATTCAATCGAGCAAGTACATCTGAGGGTAACACCTTATTACCAGAATTAGCTCCAATTTTGGCAGCATCTTTTGCACCAACCACTTTAATACCCTGACCACTTGATTCTAAAGTACCAAGTGCGCGACGAAGCTCAACAGATGGCTCTTTACCACCCTGCATCACCACCACCAACTCTCCATCTGAACCAACATGAAAAGAAGCTTCACGCTGAACACTTGTAAGAGCTGTCTCAAAAGAAGTAGCCTCAGCAGAACTTAGTTTACCACCAGCCCCTAGATTCACTCCTCGTATTGGTGAAGAAGGAACAGTTCCAGAACCTACATCCCCCGCACGAACAATATCATCCCCTTCAAACACTGGCGCAGGAACACCAGAAACAGGAGTAGTATCCCAAGCAACGGAAGAAGGAATCAAAGAATCAAAACTCTTCCCACTCGCCTGCTCATACTTTACTTTTTGAACTTGAAAGTTAAGCACTTTAAAATCATCATTAGCTTTAACAAGTGCAAGTCTTAATTTATCAGTATCAACATTTTCAAGATCATTACCCAGTAAAAACAGATCATGAGAAGCAGTAGGAGACGCCGCTGCCTCAAGTAACTCTTCTAAACTATGATCTGCAAGTTTCTGAGCACCATCAGAAGAAATACCCGCCTCTTCAAATTGCCCCACTAAATAATCACGAGTATTTTTGTTATATCTTTGAACAAACTCTCGAATCGCAGCTTCCGAAGGATCACGTAGAGCAACTCGAGCATCCGACACCACATTTTCCAGTGAACGATCAAGTGGTGCATTAAGAGTTCGCCATGTAGAAAGCATCTCAGGAGAATTAAGCGCACTCTGAGAATCCGCAATAATTTGCCTTCGAAAAAGATCGAGATCAGCAACACTTGAACCATCACCTTTATACAAATCATGTGAAATCCGGAATCGTTCTATTTCAGAAGGACTAAGGAAACCATCACGAGCAGCTTGTTCCGCCACAACTCTCTCTACAGAATAATCAGAAACAGCACTAAAACCCATTTCTTTGGTCAGTCTATTCAACTCTTCACTATATTTTGGATTTACTCTCAACTTCTCCGTGATAGAGCGAACATGATACTTTGCCATTTTACGAAGATCATCTGTTTTTTCTAAACCTGTGAGATGATAAGCCAAAAGTGACAGAGAATCTTCAGAAGGAACATCAGTTGCAAAACCATTGAGACGATATAACCAATTGTGAGCATTTGACATAACTTCAGGATTAAGAAGAGACGCCCCATCTAACTTATAACTCGCAGCAGCTCTCATAGCTGGATCTAACCTATTTGCAGGAAGAGGTAGAACTTCTAATTGTGGACCTTCAGTTTTTATTATTTTTTTAAATCTCTCACGAAATGTTGGGAACACATCTGCAATTAACGAATCAGACATGATAATGTCAATATCAGCATCACTAGACAGTTTTGGAGTTCCAATCCGTTTTATTCGGACATTCTTGGTAAGGAATTTTGAAAGTAACTCTTCATCAGAGAGTGTCGGATTCAGTAGTTTGAGATCTTGAAATATTTTGGTATGAACAACTTCATAAACCACCAGGGGATCATGAAGGAATAAATCTTCAATAATATCATGTGCAGCTGCAATACGTAAATTATCTAACTCCACAGCAACACCTTCTGGGATAATCCCTCTCTTAACCATACCTTGAAGGTCAGCTTCAAACAGAGAATTAAGATCTTGTACTTTTTGTGCTCTCAATTCTCTAACTTTATTTTCAAGTGCTAAGACGCGTCCAACATCTACATCCTCACTTCCACCCTTTTTCAATAGCACAATATCATCAACAGTCTTTTGAATTTCAGAATCAATTCCACGTAATCGGGTATGAATAGGAGTATAAGCATTAGCAAACTCACCCTTAGATTTGGACGCTGCTAAAGCATCCACATTCGATTTCAACGGTTCATATGTTGGAACTCGAGCCGCATCTAAATCTCCCGAACTAAGTGAAGGACGAATACCAAGCTCTTCTTTCCAAGGAGCAAACCCTGCAAGTACTGAATCAGCAGATGCCATATTACCACCATTTAACCTGCGTAATTCTTCATTATAATCACTAACCTTTTGGAGAACAGCTTTATTTTCAAACACTCCACGACCAGAACTAATCGCACTTGCTGCTTCCGGACCACGAATCAACTCTCCATCACGATAAACAGCTGGAGAATACCCAAAAATATGACCCTCATAATCAAGTAGAGCACTATAGACAATCTGATCATTACCAAGAGCAGCTAACTCACGCTCCGAAGTAATAGGAACCAACTCA
>CAYJTE010000134.1:0-3098 GCA_964372965.1 uncultured Methanosarcinales archaeon | reverse complement strand
ACTGACATGAGGTTAGGGGGGTTATTTTCAGCTATTATTATGTTACTAACTCTATATGCGGTGTCCCTATAAATTTAAAAATGCAACCAAAATAGTTTTCTTTGTGATTTGATGTGATGGATACTGATACTGAGTCTAAAATTATTCTTGCGGGAAAGATTGCTGCACAAGTGCGTAGGGAAGGTGCGTCGCGTATTGTTGAGGGTGCAACGTATTTAGAAGTGATGGATTTTTGTGAACGGCGTATTATTGAAATGGGGGGAGGTATTGCATGGGCACAGATGGCACTTAATGATTATGCTGCTCACTTCTGTCCTCTCGAAGATGAAGCAAGAGTGTTTGTGGTAGGTGACTTGGTTAAAATTGATATTGGAGTTCATATTGAGGGATATATTGCGGATAACGCGATGACGGTTGAAGTAGGGAAGGGAGCAAGTTCTAAATTGAATTCAGATTTGATTAAGACGTCACAAAATGCACTGCGTTCGGCTATTAAACTGGTTCGACCGGGTGTTCAATTATGGGAACTCGGTGAAGCGCAGAACTCGGAAGCTGAGAAGGCGGGATTCAAGATTGTACGGAATTTATCGGGGCATTCTATTGAGCGATATGTGGTTCATGCGGGTATTTCGATTCCAACGTATAATACTGGTGAGAAACGGATGATTGAGGAAGGTATGCAAATTGCGATTGAACCATTTATTACTGATGGAGTGGGTCTTATTAGGGAAGGAAGTGACCCTACTATTTTTATGGTGGCGAATTCTCGGATGCCACGATCACAATATGCTCGAAAGATACTGGAGTTTGTTGCTCCGCAAAAAGGTCTTCCGTTTACCACGCGATGGCTTACCTGTGCGCTTGGTCGAGGACCGGCACAACTTGGTCTTCGAGAACTTCTACGAGAGGGTATTATTCGCGCGTATCCACCACTTCTGGAAGTGAAAGGAGGTAGAGTTGCACAGTTTGAACATTCTATGATTGTGAAGGATAAGACTTTTGTGTATACCAGACATGCTGATGATACGTGGTAGAAAGTGTTTCTAGTGTATTGTTGTAAATATGGGGCCGCGAAGACTTTCGAAGCTACGCTTTTCGGTTGATACCGCAAGCGGAAACTATTCGAACTCCGGTTGTACCCAATTTGGTACACATGGACTTTGTGCCGGTGTTTATCAACCCCAAGGGTAAGTGATATTGCTCCCGGGAAACAAGGATAAAAGGTGTTTTCCGTGCCAAGCTACACTACGGCCCCATGGTCTTGGAAATTTTGGAGTTTGTTTAAATAATTTATGGGAAGTGATGAGAAATAGGAGAGATGGGAGTAACCTTTTTAAATGAAGATCTCTTTTTGAGGTAGTTCGAGAGGCAGATCGGTTATTCCATTTTATTTGGAGGTGCTTGTCTGTACTTGAGAGAGTAGGTATATTTTTACTGCGGCTGGATCAAGAGGGTTGATTTATATGGGTTCGGCAACAGGTAGAATGTATGAATCTCATTCTCGATTAGATCATAAAAAATAGCGACGATAAATAAGTAGAATATAGGGGAATAAATATGGCACGCATGCACAGTGGAGCGAGGGGTAAAGCGGGGAGTAAGAGACCTCCAAAACATACACCTTCATGGGCTCCGTATAAGGAAAAAGAAGTTGAAAAACTTGTTGTAAAGTACGCAAAATCAGGTAAAAGGGGATCAGAAGTGGGAATGATTTTACGAGATAGTCACGGGGTTAATAGTGTTAAAGCACTTACAGGTAAAAGTGTGGGTGTTATTATGAAAGAACATGATGTGGCAACGGAACTTCCAGAAGATATGCTGTCACTTATTCGTAAGTTGATTGAAGTTAAAGCGCATATCAAAAAAAATCATCATGATATGACTGCGGGTCGTGGACTTATTTTAACGACATCGAAAATTAGACGGCTTGCTAAATATTATAAGAAACAGGGTGCTCTTAGAGTTGATTGGGAACTTGACCAAGATCGTCTTAAGATGTATTTGGAATAAACAGACTAGTTATTGATTTCTTTTTTTATTTTTGCATTAATGCCGTGGTGTTTTGTGGGGTCATTTTGTTAGGTTATTTAAGAATCAAAAGTGGAATGCAGTATAGAGAAAAAGAGTAGGTTATACCTCTTGATTTAGCACAAGATTTATATACGCTAAAGTGGACATTTTGGGTATGGATCTAGCGGATCTACGAAAAGAGGTGCATGGACTTGAGGATAGTTCTAAGCTACTTACTGAATTTACTAAATCTTGGATGAAACCAATAAAAGCAAATACAAATTCTGAGATGCCATTTCTTCGTGATTTACCAATAGGAGTTACAAAACGGGTTAATGCTAAACTGGGTTTGATGAGAGGGCATTTAGATACAGTTGAGAAAAATAGTGTTGTTCAGCGGAAAATAAAGGGTCATGTCCGACAACTTATTGATTGGAAACTCGCAAATTTTCAGGGAAATCATGTGAAGGCGAATATGCTTACAAGTCAACTTCTTAATGATGATTTTTTGAGTTTGCCGCAGACAATTGCACAACTTAGAATGTATGATACATCACTAAAGATGGTTGAAAATCACTACCGCGAAATTTCAGAGTTATTACATAAGACGTTGTCACTTGATGAAACTGTTTTTTATATGCAGTTGCCACATGCACGATACCTTGCAACATTGCGACGTACCGCGGAGAAGCAGAAGTTTATTGTGCGTGATTTAGGACGGCATTTGGTTTCGATTGTGGAACAGCAAAATTTACGGAAAATACCACTGAGGTAATGACTGGAGTATACTGGTGAGAGAGGGATATTAATATGGAGCCAATAACGGTTGCATTTGTGTTTGGAATTATTGGTATGCTTTGTATATTGACTGCATTTATTTTGGATGAGTTTTCGAGATGGTGGAGACAAAATAGTATCAGATATAATGTTCTTAATGTTGTTGGATCTGCATTACTCTTTTATTATGGGTGGGATCTTGGAGCGTGGCCATTTGTGATTTTGAATGGGGTGTGGTGTGCAGTTGCGATTGTGAAACTGGGAGAGGTTGTGCATGCCAGTGCAAAAAGACAGAGAAAGAAGTGAGTGGA
>CAYJTE010000133.1:0-3098 GCA_964372965.1 uncultured Methanosarcinales archaeon | reverse complement strand
GAAAGACCGCGTCTTTTTTGAACAAGAAAATCAAAGATCTTCTGGTTAGAAATAATGTCTTTGCATTATTTCTTAAACAGAAAATGCAAACATAAATGATTAATTACTCCGCACTATTGTGTAGATCCATCACCCATAATCCGGTATTTCTTTATTATCCATGCCTACTACCAAAAAACACTTGCAACTGATACTAAAAACACCAGTCCCAAAATAGCAACAACACTCCACCTGAACTGCATACTATATTCGGGAATTCTCTTCCCCTTTTTCTTGGCAAAGTAAAACAAACACAGTATCAATAATCCTTGAACTCCACCTGCAAGAGCCCCTGCCCAACCAATAATTGAGACAAACGACCCTAATCCTGCAAATAGAACCACCAGCGGAATTATCCACACACAAAGAACAGCAACTTTGCGTTCAACTCCAAAATCGCGTTCATACATTGCAAGTAGTGCATGTGATAAATTAAGAAAAGATGTAAACATTGCTAAAATAGAAATCACCGTTGCCAGAACCGAAAAAATAGGATTGGAATACAGCGACAGCGCAACGGTTGCCATACGTGAATCCGGCCCCAAATTACTCAGCGTATCAACCCCCACTATCCCCACAACCACAATCGTAAACAGCAAATACACTAACAATGGAATCAATGTTCCAATCATAATGGCTCGTTTCAACACCTGAGTTCGACTACCCAATTCCTCACGCATCACCGCAATTGCCGGCGCTCCCATAAATGCAAACATAATCACTCCCCATGGCAAAAAAAACACGAGCCATCCAGACGAAAAATCAAACCACAAAAAAGCGGAGAAATTCAGTGACGAAAATGAAACCCCTCCCATAAACACCACTACCATCACCAGAAGTCCAACTAACAGAAGCTCTAATCGTCCAGTCGCTTTGAGACCGAGAAGAACAACAGTCCCTGCAACTACAAAAAACAAAACACTAAACACCACTGGAGACAGACCAAAATAAGAAACCATATTAGAATCAGAAAATAAAGAATAGAGGGCAATCCCTTCTCCAATCACATACGCACTCAGTGCTCCATAAATTGAAATCATAAGCGCAAGCGCCATAACAATTTTTCCCAGAAATCCCAAATATGCTTCAGCATATCCCGTTAATTGATGAATTCCCTTTGTTCGCAGAACAACTTCACCTAGCGCCAAATTCAAAAACATAAATGCAAGTCCAAATAAAATAATCAGAAAAAATCCATATAATACTCCTGCCTTCGCGACAACGTACGGAATTCCTAAAATACCTGCTCCAATAGTTGTTCCAACGAGAGTACTTGTCGCAATCCAAAATCTATGTCTCTCAAAAAAAGAATTATATTCTTTACGCATCTGTTTTTGCTGAAACATACCCATCAGAATATTTTACAGTTTATATATTTGTAGCGCATAGCAGCTCTGTAGAAAAAGTCCTCAGGCGGCCTAAAGCAACCTTCTCTTTGAAAATCCCTCAAGCGCGTTATGCAAGATTGCTCGATAAATGCGAATCCCAAACAACAACGAGAACACACCATGCAGATGCACTTACCTTTAGGCAAGTTGCCGCACGGCAACTCACAATTGCTGTAAGGCAACTCAGAAACGAACACAGTGAGTAACTAGAAACGAGAGCAACGAAGTGACTTGATAGCGCCTTCGATTAAAAATAGAAAGAAGATCGAGCCTTCTTGCGGTCTCAACGATATTTTCTACAGAACCGTGCATAGCACAAAAAATAAGGAAAAGAGTGGGGCTGCTGGGATTTGAATTTCTGAGCAACAAAAAATCTTGTCACTTCCCAGATCCGAAGCTAACTTCAGGAAGAGTATTTATCATCGCGTTATCGCTCAACCCTCCAATTCTGGAGGCTCCTATACTAACCGAGTTATACTACAGCCCCCCACAAATAACCCTCAAAAGGAATTATTTATTAAGGTTTTCCTAAAATAACTTCATATGCTCATTTTAGACGGATCGCAAGGTGAAGGTGGAGGTCAAATGGTGAGAACCGCACTTGCTCTTTCCACTCTTACTCAAATTCCCTTTGAAATGAAAAATATCCGCAAGAACCGACCTGAACCAGGACTCAAAACCCAACATCTACAATCAATTGAACTTCTAAAACAATGTACTGGTGCCAAAACCAACCCTATCGAATTAAAATCAGATCATCTTATCTTTTACCCAGGACCTATAAATAAAGGAAAATATACAGTTGATATTGGAACCGCCGGATCAATCACCCTCTTACTCCAATCAATCTTACTCCCCTCACTCTTTGCCCCCGGAAAAATCACATTCAATATTACGGGTGGAACCTGCGGCAAATTTCAAGCATCAACAACCTATCTTGATAAAATTCTCCTTCCTCAACTCCAACGTTTCGCCAAAATCGAATGCAAAACCGTAAAACGCGGATACTTTCCGACGGGTGGTGGTCAAATTGAAATTTCTATTACTCCCAAGATATCATCAAACAAATACAGCACCACTGAAGGACTCTTAACCCACATCGCAACCAATATTCCTCTATATAATATCAAAAAATTCACTTTTCCATCAATAATAAAATGTTATATTAACCTCGCGCGTGAACTTGAAGAAAAGGATGTAGCCCTCAGAATAAAACGTTCAATTGAACAAACCCTAAGACCATCATCCATCCCTATTTCAACCAACATTGAATACGTAACTACCTCTAGTATTGGTGGCGAAGTCGTTCTTGCCGCCTACATAAGTACCTCCCCAGAAAATCTCATCATCATCGGATCAGATATCATCATCGAAAAAAATATTTCCAGTGAAGAACTTGGAAAACAAGTAGCAATGAAACTCCTAAACTCAATCAACTCTGAAACCTGTCTTGACCCTTATCTCACAGATCAACTACTCTCCTTCGCATCTCTTCTTCCTGGTTCAACCCTCCTCAGCGAAAAGATAACCTCACACACCTTAAGCAACCAAGAAATAATAACTCAATTTTTACCCGTGAAAATCCAATCCTCTCTCCCACCAAAAGCAGCGAGTAAAACAAGTACCCTCCTCACCATCACCAAAATATAATATTACTTCCCGTCCCCAAAA
>CAYJTE010000132.1:0-3101 GCA_964372965.1 uncultured Methanosarcinales archaeon | reverse complement strand
CACCGTTTGGAGGTCCATACAGCCCGAGTTTAAGGTGTGTACGCTTGGCGAACGGGTTAAGATTAAGTTTACTTAGAATCTTGCTCCAGAACGATCCGGCCATAATATTGTACACCTCTGTAAATGGTTCGATGGGTCCTAGGTGGTACTTAAAGTTTTTGGTGCTTGACTTGTTAGTGGCGGGAAAATGGTTACTCTTTGAGGGTAATAGTGTTGTTTTGTTTTTGTATGTTAGCGTGATATTTGCTCTGGTTTATGAGAATTTAGGCTGAAATTTGTTGGTTGTTAGATTCATATTTACCACAAGCTTTATTATTGCATAGATTGTTTGTTAGTTCATGGGTGAGAGGTATTTAGTTGTGGATAGGTTGAAGTTGAGTTATGAGGGTCTTTTTAACGCGTCAGAGTTGTATAATTTGATTGTGTCATTTTTCTATGAGAAAGGATGGGATTGGTATGAAAAATTTAATGAAGAACAAGTAACTGCGCAGGGTAAACAAATTAAGATGATTCTTGCTCCGTGGAAATCGTCGAGTGATTATTATAAGATTTCTATTCATATGCGAATTCATATGAGTGATGTTCGAGATGTTGAAGTTGAAGTTGATGGCAAACCTACTAAGGTTAATCATGGTGTTGTGCGGATTTTGTTTGATGGTTATGTTGTCTCTGATCGTAAAAACAAATGGTCTGATACGCCAATGCTATGGTTTATTAGTGTACTTATGGATAAGTATTTTTTTAGACAGCATTATTCAAAATTTGAGACGTGGGTTAAAAGTGATATAGATGATTTGCATGGTAAAATTAAAACTTATTTGAACATGTTTAAATATAATTATCATCAGTAATTTTATCATCAGTAATCTTATCATAAGTAATCTTTTAGTGAGGCGGTTGTTTGGTTGTCCTGGTATTTGCGGGTTGAAATTAATGTGGTTGGTTGAGATGGCTGAAAATACATTAGTAATTAATAATCGGGAATTAGTGTACAAAGGGATTTTTCGATCCGAAGAGGTGTTTCAAACAATAAACAGAGTTCTTTTTGAGAAAGGGTATAGCTACTCCGAAAAACGATCTGAGGAAATTAATACTGAAGAAGGCCGAAAGTTTTATGTTGAGCTGCGGCCGGTTAAAGTGAAAACAATGTATTTGAGACTGGAGATGCGGATGCGTGTCACATTTGATGCGGTTACATCCGTTGTTGAGGAAAAAGTTGGAACGAAGACTCGGTTTGATTTGGGGGATGTTTCTATATTATTTGATGGGTGGGTTAAAACTGATTACCAAGATCGATGGACACAAAATCCGTATTCTTATTTTCTGAAAGGATGGATCAATAAATATGTGTATAAGTTAAAATTAGATGATGCCTATGCTACTGAAATTTTTAGTGATACTGCATACATGTATGGTCAGTTGCGGGCGTTATTTGATTCGTATGTTGTAAAAGAAAAGAAAGTTGTGCGAGAAAGCGATGTTATTGCTTCAATGGATAGAGAATTTGCTGAATTTAGGGAACAGAAAGATAGACTACCTGAGAGAGAGTTAGGTTCTAAATAGTTGTTGTCTTTCTTTGGGTTTTAGATGTTTAGGATTAATTATTCCTTCGCTGGGCATTATGATTCGTCTTTTGATTGATTGTGCGGTGGTTATGGTTTTAGAGGAAGGAGGTGTTTTCTGCTCTTGGAATGCGAGTAGGTTGAATGATAATCCGGTTGCTTGGTTTATGTTTACATTTTTGTAGCGTACTTTGGTACCGTCTATTTCTAATAAGCCACATTGGTTCTGGTCAAGACAGCCAGAGTTCCAAAATAAGTTTGTGGTCCATTCATTTTGTGCCATAGGGGTGTTGAGTGAAGTGTGGGCTCGGTGTCCGGATTCGTGGATGTGTCCATTTATTGCTCTGGTTATTCCAAGATGGGCGTACAGGTCTCTGAGTATTTCATTTCCTACGTTGTCAGTTTTGAGTGTGATTCCGTTTTGTTTTGCCACGTTCTTTATCTCATCTTTGGTTGGGTCTCTGCTAAGCTGTGATTGGAACATCTTTTTTATTTGTTGTTCTACTACTACGCCAGGGATGATGTCTCCTTTCTGACTTTTTCCGAAATAAGCTACATCAACGCCGTGTCTAATACTAGCGGATCTTGGTGGGACATGGCAGATGGCGAGTGTTTTTTCTCCGTTATGTACTTGTCCTATGATGTCGTGTATGTTGAAATAATATCTGGAGGTAATGTGGCCGGGGTGCATGGTATTTAAGAATGTGTTATCTAGTTTTTCATTGGGAATAAAAACAGGTCGTAGTTGTTTGTTTTGTTGATCTGGAATAAGTATGTATGCTCCTGTTGGTAATTCGTCGCCTAGTTGGAATTCGCCGGTGCTTAAGGAATCTGAGCCAGGTATGAATAGAAGGGTGTGGTTTGCTCCTTGAAATAGTTGTTGTTCGAGAACGTTGATGATGTTGCTATATCTGTTACTAAAATCTTTTATTACTGGAAGATATGCTGAGAGTCGTTCGTGACTTCCGGGTTGTACGTAGGTTTCAAGTCCAGAGTCAGCTGTGGCTTGGAGAATGGTTGCAATGTAGGTTCTTGAAGCGTTTATGGTGGGGAGGCCTTCGCCAATGTCACCATTTAGAATTAGTTTTTTTGCACCTTGATTTTTTAGGTATTCAATTGCGATTCTTGCTTTACTTGGGAGGATATGAATGTCCGATATAATTCCGTAGATTGTTGATGTCATCTCTTATTTTTTTTACGTGTATGTTGCGGGAGAAATATTTAAATCTTTAGGAATATTTACTACTCTTTAGTTAATTATCCTTTGCATTTTGGTATAACTTTAATGCTTACTCATGCATTTAAATTGAGTGATGCTAGGTCTTTACGCTGCTTTTTTCTTGTTTTCTTCTTCAGATTTTGGTTTTATAACTTTATACTTTGGCATAAATTGTTTGAGAACTTGATCAGCAACACCTCCTTCTTGATGATGGACTTGGAGAATGGTGGTTGCTTCCCGTAAATCTACATTTTTTACTCTTCCTTCTAGTCCTGCATATTTGATTATGTCATTAATATGTGATTCGTTGAGGTGGGAAC
>CAYJTE010000131.1:0-3111 GCA_964372965.1 uncultured Methanosarcinales archaeon | reverse complement strand
AAGCTGGATTGGTTTTCCTATTCACTTTTCGAAAATGGAGAGGGTACCGTGCTGAACTGACTTTTCTGAGATGATGACTAAATCTACATCACTTTCTTTGACATCAAGTCCAGTTGAACATGAACCAAACAGAATAATTGTGGGAACAACATATTCGCGATTAAAACTTTCAATTAGACCTGATTTACGTATTTTTGATATGGTATAATATACTTTGAGATCCCGATAGGAAGGATGGTCCATATTCGCATAATACAAACTTAACCGGTGGTCCTTTAACAATTTCAGAATCCCTGCCTTCCGAAATTTTTCTAGTTTCGTGCTGGCAGTGGCTGGAGCAATGCTTACTTCTCGAGCAAGTTCACGAACACCAAACTTTCGAAGTGGATCTTCAAGCAGAGGACGAATAACATTCAATTCTTCAAACATTTGTTTATTTATTTGAACACTTGTTTAAAAATTTTTCGGGGTAAAATACAAATAGTGGGTGATTATGATTATATTTGGGATTACCTTGATTAGTTACCTTGATTAGTTACCTTGATTAGTTACCTTGATTAGAATACAAACATTTTTACAATAGTTATACGAACCGTATAACTATGATCACTTGCAAAACAAAGAAATGGGGAAACTCAATGGGAATACTTATTCCGCAAGAAGAAGTAAAGAAACTAAAACTTCACGAAGGGCAGACCGTGTCGGTTGAGATAGTAAACGCTGAAAATCCTCTTAAAGAGTTGTTTGGTTCTGGAAAAGGTAGAGGAGACCTGCGTGTAACGCTCGAGGAGATACGTACATCAAAAGAACTGGAGAGTAGATATTTGCAATGAAGTGTCTTGACACATATTCTTGTAGAGATAGAACAGGGGAATCCTACGTTCGCGTTTCTTTTTAATGAAGAGATTATTATTGCAGATACAACAATGGTAGAATTTTATGGTGTATTATATTGACAATATGGCTTGGCAACAGTGGAATATTGGCATAAGAAACTTTCACAAATATGCCGTAGTGTGCCCAGAGAAGTAATGATTAAAGCTATTTTGTTTCGTGAAGATAATAAAAAGTTGGGACTTTCGTTCTTTGATTGTGTGGGGTACCTCTTCGCTTTTGAACTGGGTGCACCTTTTGTTACGGGTGATAAAGGATTTAAAAATAAAAAAGGTGTTGAATTTATTCCAAAGTGAAAAAATAAAAAATGATCTCAACTATAATCTCTTTTGATCTATTTCTGATCTGATATCTCGCATAAAGTCAGCAATTTTTACGTCAAATTTGATATCGCCTGCACGTGTTCTGATGGCAAGTGTGCCTTTTTCCATTTCTTTATCACCAATGGTTACGATGTAGTTTGCTCGTTCGAGTTGCGCATCACGTACTTTTTTGCCAATCGTTTCTTGAGAGTCATCTATACTGGCGCGAATTCCTTGTTGTTGCAGTTGAGATAGTATGTCTTTTGCGTACGGGGTGTTACGATCTGTAACCGTTACGACTTTTACTTGAACTGGGCTCAACCAGAGGGGAAATTTGCCTGCGAAGTGTTCAATAAGTATTGACATGAAGCGCTCGAGTGATCCGGAGACTGCTCGGTGAATGACGACGGGGCGTTCTTTTTTGCCTTCTTCATTCATGAAGCTTAAGTTGAAACGGTCCGGTAAGTTGAAGTCACATTGTACAGTTGCAAGCTGCCATTCACGACCAAGAGAATCTTTAAACATGAAGTCGAGTTTTGGCCCATAAAATGAGGCTTCGCCAACTCTTCGTTTGTAGGGAAGCTTGTTTTCTTTGGCTGCTTTTTCGAGTGCAGTTTCGGCTTTTGTCCATATTTCGTCGGATCCCAAATATTTTGATTTGTCGTCTCCTCTAACACTTAACGATACCCAATAGTCTTTATTCATGCCAAGTGTGGCGTAAAACTGGTGAATGATTTTTACGACTGTTCCTACTTCTTGAATTATTTGAGAATGTCGACAGAAGAGGTGTCCATCGTCTTGGGTAATTGCACGTACTCTTGAGAGACCTGTTAATTGTCCTGATTTTTCATCGCGGTAAATGGTTGCGGGTTCAAAGTAACGGATGGGCATATCACGATAACTGAAGTTGAATGAGTCAAATATTTGCATGTGGTGCGGGCAGTTCATAGGTTTCATGACAAATTCATCCGTTTTACCTTTGACTTTGAAGAGTTCGTCGCCGAATTTATCCCAGTGGCCGGATGTTTTGTATAAGTCGGTTCTCGCGATGTGTGGTGTCCAGACTTGCTGATATCCTTTATCTTTATGAAGGCTCCAAAGATATGATATTATTTCATTTCGGATGATCATTCCTTTGGGCGCAAACAGTGGCAGGCCGGGTCCAACTAATTCAGATATGATGAAGAGGCCTTGCTCACGTCCAATTTTGATGTGCGATCTGTTCTCTGCGTCCTCTTTGTCTTTGAGATATTTTTCAAGTTCGGCTGTTGTTTTGAAGGCGACAAGGTTCAACCTTATTAACTGGGTGTTGTTCTGATTGTTTTTCCAATAGGCACTCGATTGACTGAGGATTTTTATTGCGCCAATGGAACTTGTGGAGTTGAGGAATGGATCTTGGTAGAGTGGTACAACTTCAACTTTTTCTAATTTGTAAATTTTGGCGTGTTGTTTTAAGTCGGATGCAATCTCTTGCTGCATTGGATTTTTTGTTTCTTTGATACTGGTTATCTTTGGTGCTTTTTTTACGAGTGCAAGGGCTAAGTGTTGATATTTTTCGAGCTCATCGGATTTTATTTTAAGGTTGGCTATATCAAGATAGACTTGGTCGTGGTAAAAACCAATGGATCCGATTTTTGCATCTTTATGATGCTCTTGAATCATGGCGGCAACAAGGAGCGCGCCGGTTAATTTTGTTTTTTGTTCTGCTGATAATTTTTCGGTTGATAGTTCAAATGGTTCATCTTTGTATTCGCGCTTTAGGTTTGATGTTGTGGAGATGAGCGGTACTGATTGGGAGACTGGTATATTGGGGTCTTGTTTTTGTCCGTCGTAGCCAAATTCTCGACTTAGTTCTGATAATGGATGTCCTTTCGATTTGATGTTGAATGATTTATACCACCCAAATGGTGCGGCG
>CAYJTE010000130.1:0-3141 GCA_964372965.1 uncultured Methanosarcinales archaeon | reverse complement strand
GAAAAGCGGATCACAACAACATGACTACGATGTAACGTTCCCGGTAAAAGTATGGAAAGAATTTCCATATAACTATAAACTCTTATTGCGTGACAATCTTGCTCAACTCTCTTTTTTGGACTTAAGTATACTTCATAACATAAAAAAAGTAAATTATGACACTCCACTACCATTATTCAAGTCGTTTTTTATGGAAGTTATCCTCCGAAACCTTTTATTCTACGGAGATTGCGACTCTGTAAAAACAGTAGAATACATTACTAGATTGTGTAACTTAGATTTTTCATTTAGAGGAACACATTCCCCACCATGTTCATTTCAAGGTGAAACCAAGGAACAAAGTATTAATACTTTAACCTTTGGAAAGGAAAGTCTATTAGGCTACGGTTTAGCCAAAGAATTGGGACTGAACCCTATCCCTGTAACAGTAATTGAACCAGATTTAAACACTGTAACTCTGAAAAATGAGCACATCATATCATACGAAAACCAACACAAAAATGTATTAATACCTTTATTTGAAAAAGAATTTGGAACTAAAGTCTACAAAATAAACAATGACTTAGGGGACATTCGCTGCTATGCCAATTGGGGGTTTGACGAAACAGATTTGGGATGGTCCAGTATATTAACTCAATATTTATTCTATTTACTCCCGTTCAACTACACATTTGGTGCCAAATACATGATTTTTGGGAACGAAAACGACGACTGTTACTATTATAGTAAGGAAGGGTTTAGATGCAATCCATCATACGAACAAACCAAGGAATGGATGAAACACATGAACACCATGCTGCATAACATCACTCAAAGCGAAGTACAATCAACATCTTTAGTACAACCACTCCATGAAATTGCTGTGTGTAAAGTACTTTACCAAAGATATCCCGAAATAGCAAAATACCAAATGTCATGTCCTGATGGAGCAGAAAAAGAACGATGGTGTTGCAATTGTGCGAAATGTGCCTGCTGTTTTATATTCATGAAAGCGCATGGATTTGATCCAGAGTCAGCCGGCTTATCTGATATGCTCACCTTAGAATATAAAGAACTCTTCCCATTATTTACCGAAGCAAAAGAAGGTCGTACCTATTATTCAAGCGGTCTAGTTCGTGATGAACTCCTTTTTGCATTTTATCTAACAACAAAAAAGGGTGGTACTGGAGAACTAATTGACTTATTTAAAGAACAATTTCTAGAAGAAGCAGTTACCAGAGAAAAAGAACTGCGAAATTACTTCTTCAACATTGGTCGACAATTTAATATCCCTCCTCATTTGTGGAGAAAGTTAAAACCCATATTTGAAGAAGAGTTAGCAAAGGAATAAATTATAAACACTTATTTTAACTTCACAAATACTTTCTCTTTATACCATTTCAACTCTGAAATGGACTCTTTGATATCATCCATCGCGCGATGAGAATTTTTTTTTGTATACACATACTCAGAACCATCCCATCGATCAACAAGTTCTTTAATAGTACTTACATCAATAATTCTATAATGAAGCATCTCAAATGTCTTAGGCATGTAACGCCGGATCATTTCACGATCAAATGAGACTGAATTTCCACATAATGGAGCAACACCGGGTGCAGAATATTTAAAAATAAAATCAGAAACCATCGAATCAACTTCAGAAACAGTAAGTCTACTTTTCACACACTCATTCCATAAACCTGATACTTTATGTTGCTTAATTGGCCATTCCTTCATCACATTCAACCGCTTCTCATCGTAATGAATCACAAACGGACCTACAGAATCAACAACATTCAATTCATTATCAGTAATGATACATGATACTTCCAAAAGCACATCGGATTCAAACTCAAGCCCTGTAGCTTCCGTATCGATCCAAACAAGATATTTTGACTTCACTTCTTTTTGTACATCCATAAAATGATTAAATTAAACAAGTATAAAAACATAGCTAAAAAAAATCAATCACATTAAATATAACATAACCGGCAAATCATGCCATCTCAGAAACTAATCTTAACATTAAGTTCAATCTTGCCCGCACTTTGGTATAACCCTTCTCTTTAATTAGATGATAATCGAAAAATTGCACCCTTGTCAAACCTCACCATCAAAACTTTTATAAATATCGCAATAATACATATCACAATGTCAAGAAAAGTTAAATATGAAGGATACCACATATTTCTCTTGATTCTTGTCATGCTTTTTTGGGTATGGTCAGCAATAAATGTCCAGGATACCTACCTTACATGGTTTTTGGAAACTGTTCCATTTATGATTGCACTTCCCATTTTATTATTTACCTATCAACGTTTTCCATTAACTAATTTAACTTATACTATAATTGCAATTCATGCTATGATATTAATGTATGGTGCTCATTATTCCTATGCCAAAGCACCACTAGGATTCTGGATGGAACAATGGTTCGGCTGGACCCGCAACAACTATGATAAAATAGGACATTTAATACAAGGATTAGGACCATTCATTTACGCGCGAGAAATTATTGCCCGCACTTCTCCACTTAAACGTGGAAAATGGTTAGGGTTTATCTCAATATCGATTGCTCTTGGATTTTCTGCGTTGTACGAAATTTTTGAATGGGCAGCATCACTCTCCAATCCAACAGACACAGAAGCGTTTTTGGGAACGCAAGGATATATATGGGATACACAAACTGATATGTTTCTTGCATTAATCGGCGCAATTATTGCAATGATAATATTTACCAAAATACACAATTACTATCTTCGAAAAATTAATACTTAAATTATTTGTACCAATATGCACCTATTCTTTTTTTATACCGATAAAAAATCGGGCCACTTACAACTGTAGCGAAATTTTCTTACGAAACGAACAAATCTGTCACTAGTTTTTATCACGAAGGAAAAACTTCTCCTCGACAACCAAATATCCACATAAAGTTCCCAAAACCAGCACACAATAGGGACTTATAATAATATAATCTAACCCCTTCACCATGTGGAACTTATTCTTCAATTAGGATAACCATAAACCTTATAGAGAAACAACTAATTTGAATAAATTCACTCCTACAACCAAGGATTCCAAAGGACCACATAACACAAAATCAATATACCTACATTAACCAATATACCTACATTAACCAATATACCTACATTAACC
>CAYJTE010000129.1:0-3161 GCA_964372965.1 uncultured Methanosarcinales archaeon | reverse complement strand
GAAGATGGAACGGAAACTGAAGATGGAACAGAAATAGAAGATGGAACAGAAATAGAAGATGGAACAGAAATAGAAGATGGAACAGAAATAGAAGATGGAACAGAAGCGGAAACTGGAGTAGGAATTATTGGTTCAGAAGAAGATGGTGTTTGCGCAGTAGCAAGAGAATATCCCAAAAGAATAGTGAGAGTTGATGTTGTAAATTGATTCATAATGATCCAAACCCTATCACTCTGTTTTTTATTATGGAATAATAATATAAAAGTATTATGGTATATTTATTGATATATTCAAATACCTCGCTTACAATAACTATTGTTTAATATACATATTACAATATAATAAATGTTATTAAATAGGACTAAAACCACATGGATATGGGTTCTTATCATAAAGTAGTACTATCAACACCCCGATTTATTACAAATGTAAGCAGATATATCTTAAGTGGTTCAATTGTAACAAGTTGTGGAGATGATATCAATTCTCGCCAAGGACTAGCTTATAACAACAACATAGCACCAACCCTCACTTTCACACCTACTTGTGACATTTATTGTGAACCAACCTCCAATCCCCAACCATCACCTAACCCATCACCTAACCCTCCAACTCCAACACCAACTTCTCCCCAGGATGCAACAGTAATTGATGCAATAATCGATGTTCAACCAGTTGATGCCAGTTGGGAGCCTCTTTGCTTTGCATATGGTTTCCTAGGAGAAAATGGACCAGTTTGTCGAAGAAGAGATAGCACAACCAATGAAATTAACGAAGGCGGAATTCTTGGCTGTGATATGTACATGGCACCATGTTGTAAAGATCCAGATGCACCTTATAATGCCAATCTACCTGCTGACGCATGCACTGCAGGAAACTGGGCACCTGGGTATCCAAAAAGTGTACCCTCTTCACATGTAGGTACATGCGTGCGCCTAGAGCGGATCATTCGAGAAACTTGTCAAGCATACATCGTTGATCAAAACAATATGATTACTGCACTCGATGGTGGCCAACCTAGTTGCGATGATTTAGGGGGCCCATGTTGTTACATTGTAGCACCGCAAGGAAGTACAGTAGTTCCGCCAACTTGCCTTAATCCCAATCAAGTAACCTGGGTTAATGAGTCCGAATTGTAATAAACATCTCCCAGTCTATTAATGTTAAATTATTAATGTATTAATGTTAAATTATTAATGTATTAATGTTAAATTATTAATGTTAAATAAAATTTCAAAAATGAAATGAGGAAAATCAACATGACATCACCACCAAAACAACCTGACGAAGAAGTAATCCAATTAGGAACAGGAGAAATAGATCAAGTTGAACCAACATCAGCACAGGTCCCGCCAAAAATCACCGAACAACCTGTTGCAAAACAAACCACGCGCTCTCATCCACAATCAACACAAAAATTGGTTGCAGGTCCACCACCCGCACCGGAAGCCTCACTCATTCCAGAGGTAGTGTATTACCCTCTTCATTTAGGAAAAAAGCCAGCAATTAGTGTTCACGATGCTGTAGGTGCTTTATCTTTAGATTTAAAATTTGAAAATATGAGCTCATTTTCCGAGCCGGTACCTGGAATTTATTGTGTGGGAAGACCAACAAAAATATCGCGTGCTTCTACACTTGATCCAACTGGTGCCGAGTTAACAATTTATTACCTTCCAATTAACTATGATAACAATAATAAACCACATGAATGGACATTTGATGCCTTCAAAGCCTATGCCTACGACAGTAGCTTAAAAGAAGGAGCCCAACTCCGAACTGAAATAAGATCACAGAGACAAAAAAAAATAATTAGCACATCAATAGGGTATGGTTTAGGTCTAGCTGGTGCAACTTTCGCCGTTGCTGTGTCCTGGGGTTTAAAAGGATATGTTGACGCAGGACGTTTTTTTGAAGCAAATCTGAGTTCAGCAGAGCAAAGAACTACCTATGCGCAAAGTGAATTAGAACGAGTAGCTCTTAGCCTTAAAAATGTTGAACAGTCTGCATCATCCTTAAATACGCAACTTACTGATCTTAAAACAAGAGTCGAACACACCACTACAAACATTGGAGTAGCCTCAAATAATGCTCGTTTGGCAAAACAAGAAACAATAATTATTGACACGGATTTAATATCTCAGCAATTTTTACTCGATGATTTTTGGGATAGAATAATTGACATTGAACACAGATCAGAAGGAGCAAAACAAGAATTAGAAAGCATTTATTCTCTTCAACAAACCTACCAAGAGCGTCTTAACTCCTGGGATCATCTACAAAATCAAGTCGCCCATTTTGGTGAAACACTTCAAAGACGCTATCCTGCATACCAATCAGCAGGCAGGATGCTTGGAAAAATGAGAAAAAGCAATTATGAAATGAACACTCAGTTTACAAATTATATCTCTGCCATTAAAAAACTCACCGCTTGGCAACTTCAAAGCTCTATTATAGCTCAGCTTAGCAGTACTATTGATCCTCATTTGTTTCAATCGAGTGTTAATACCTATGCAACCTTTATAGCAGAAAATAATTCAGTACCCAAAAATCCAAACATTACTTACGAAGACGGACTTATTTTCATAACTGCCAGTGATTGTGTACAAGCAGTAACTCTGCTTTCAAACATCTTTGAAATTGATAAGAACAGTCAAAGTAAATTTGTCAGTGCTGAAAGTCCAGTATGTAATCAAGAAGGTATCGATATAAATGCCACCTCTCATTTCAAAGGAAGTTATGTTTTCGGAAAAAAAAAGTATTGATAATATTAAACTTCTCTCTTTATCATTTCAACACTGATACCTCTCGAAGACCTCAAAAGCCATAATCGCAAGTTATAATTTACTTTTCCCCCCCATGTTCTTGCAAGATAGGATTGTTGTTCTTTCTGCACAGAAACAAGATGTGCCAAAGGAAGAAAACAGGAAACTACTCCTTTTCTAGTCAGAAAATCTCTGTTTTTCTTGAATACAGTAGTTTCTGTATCTCTTGTGGCGGGTGATTTTTTGACAAATGTAAGGGTTAGAATTTTGTCTTTGCTTTTTCAATTATTGGTAAGATGGATTCGAGTTCTTCTTTTGTAAGTCTGCCCATTTTTGCAAATGATCCCTCACCTTCGGTACTTATGTTTTCTCTGGAAATTTGCAATTTTGATGTGCCAC
>CAYJTE010000128.1:0-3228 GCA_964372965.1 uncultured Methanosarcinales archaeon | reverse complement strand
CGCAATTTCTGCACACCTAGAAAGTCCTGAAGCCCTCCTCGCCCTTACCATAGAAAAAAGCATAAAAAAAATCCTTCTTGACTATCCAATCTCCCTCAGCCTAGACGACAGCGTCGCAAAAATCCAAGCTCCCCGCACGTGGAACCTTTCATCACCAAACACAGCACATAGAAACATTACCGGACATGGAAACAGTATCTGTGTAATTGATACTGGAGTAGACTACACACATCCTGCGCTAGGCGGTTGCAACCCCGTTTCATATCAACTTACCGGAACACCTGAAAACATCACTCCATCATCACTCGAATCTCCCCACAATTATCAAGACAACTTTGACTACACCTGGACCATAACCAAACCAGGATATTCAAGCATCGCGTTGCACTTTGAAAACATCAGCCTTGAAACACAAGGATCAACTGACAACACAGATCGAATTTACATTTACGACCAAAATAACAACACCCTCGCAATATACAAAGGCCTTATGAACAATATTTGGACTCCTCATGCTAAAGGCGACACACTAAGAGTCCGTTTGGTAACCGATGAAAACACCAATGCCTACGGGTTTAAAATTGATCAAACCCTAAATGGAACAACCAACAGTACTCTCAATTGGGAAAACTGCAGCGTCGTAGTTGGGGGTTACGATACATACAACACTGATACTAATCCTTTTGATGATCATGGGCATGGAACACATGTAGCTGGAATTATTGCCAGTCAAAATGAAACATACAAAGGTGTCGCACCAGGCGCAAAGATAGTTGCATTAAAATCACTCAGCGCACAAGGTAGTGGATATTCCAGTGACGTTGCCCTCGCAATCGAATGGTGCAACCAAAACGCCAAACGATTAAACATCACCATCATCTCCATGAGTTTAGGATGTGATGGAGCCAGCTGTCCTCATTACAACACGTATTGTGAAAACGATATCACCTCTGGCGTGATAAATAAATCCGTTGCAAACAATATTTCTGTGTTTATCGCCGCAGGTAACAGTGGTTGGACCAATGGCATATCAAACCCTGGTTGTGTCCAAAACGCCATACCAATTGGCAGCATTACCATGGAAAACAATATGATTCACAATCGCGGTTCCATCCTTCAAATTGTCGCACCCGGAAGTGAAGTACGCTCTTCTATCCCTGGAAATTCATGGGCAACATGGTCAGGCACATCCATGGCAACTCCCCATGCTGCAGCAACTGCCGCACTCATGCGTCAGTATTCCACAGATATAAACAATTATTCCCTCACCCCTGCCGAAATTGAAACCAAATTATCCATAAGTGGAAGATCAATTTTTGATAACGCATCAAATCAGCAGTATACAGTACTCGATGCATATAATGCAACAACCCCCATTTTGAACATTACTCATAGTCCAGAGGCACTCACTTCATCATCATTTTTGATCAACCTTACCTCTTCATCACCTCTTGCTGCCGCAACCCTCACCGTTACCCCTGGCACAGGTAACCTCAACTACACCTTCACTCAAATCAACAGCACTGTATTCATCCTCAACCTAACTACCCTAATAAGTGGCCAGTACAGTTACATTGCAACCGCGCAAGACAATGCAAATAACACTTTTCAAACTTCATCGTACAACCAAACAATCATTCTCAACTCTTCAAAGATATCAATTACCAGTCCTGCCAACAACAGTTATCTAAGAACAACCCTGCCTCTAAGCTTCACATCAATCCTCACAAATCAGAGCACCATAAACATCACCCTTGAAAATCGTACCACTAACATTTCACTTCTAAATTATCTCTCAAACAGCAGCAGTGAAATAAATATAAGTTATATGATAAACATCTCCAGCATACCTGATGGTAATTACACCTTAATCACAAGCCTTACAGATGCGGGACCATCACCAACTCCAATCAAAACTGAAACCATATTTCTCGTACTTGATAAAACCGCTCCTCAAATCGAAAGTATATCTGCACTCTCAACCTCAACTCAAGTAAACATCAGTGTAATCACCAGTGACCAAAATATGAACTTAGTACTTTTTGAAAGTTCAAACTTTTCGAGTACAGCACAACCCCCAACACTGCTCAATCATTCTCCAACCAAAATAAATAGCACTTTGTATAATATAATATTACCCAGAACACCCGGGGTATACAATGATACTCTCTATGCAATCGACTATGCACAAAACATCAACATCTCCAAACTGTCGTATATCATCAACGCCCAAGTGAATCATATCGCAATCCTAAGTCCCCTTGAGAATGAACTACAAAACATCGAAAACGAAGTAACATTCCTTGCAACCATTAACCTCACTGGTGATTATAACTACACCCTCAATTGGGGTGATGAAACACAACTAAACAACAGCCAAACAAATACTTCTTCAAATTCCACAATCACCAGTTTGGTGTTCAATAAATCATATGCCTCCCCCGGAAACTATACCATTCAACTAAATATAAGTTCCTCAAATGTAACTGCCTCTTCAACAAGAAATATCACCCTTCAAGATATCAACGCTCCCCAAATCACATTCACAACTTATCCAGCACCTTTTCATAAAGAACGCGATAGATACATCTATTACACTCTCACCGATAAAACCAATATTACTCTCCTACAAATCCTAGTAGACAAAATTGAAGTATTGCCCGTTTGCATCAAAACACAACGGAATTGGAACTGCACATATATCCCCGCCGATCTAACTCCTTCAGATCATAATATTACTATCACCACAAGTGACAGCCTTGAGAACAAAAATTCAAAATCGATTGATATCACCATACAATCTTGCAGTGACGGAGCACAAAATGGGAATGAACAAGGCACCGATTGTGGGGGTGCCTGTGCTCAGTGTCCACCAGCATTACCCGTTTCCATACAAGAATCTCCCCAACCAACATTAACCCAAAATAATATCACAACTATGCTCTCCATTGAACCCACTCAAATTGAAAATCTTTCTTCAACAACTGCCATACAGGAAGCCAGAAGTCAGAGTCAACAGAATTTGATTTATATCCTTGTTTTTATTATAGCCATACTAATCTTCCTTTACGCTATCATGTATAAACCTTGAAAATAAGGAAATTCATAATTATTATTATTACATAATCAGTTTGTTAAAAAATTCAGTAGCATCCATCCAAATCAATCTCTCACCATCCAACATAATAAACGACAAAAGAGCTGTCCCTTACGGGAAACACGAAACGA
>CAYJTE010000127.1:0-3245 GCA_964372965.1 uncultured Methanosarcinales archaeon | reverse complement strand
AACTTAAAGATATCCGTAACTCCATGGATTATAGAGGCGTAATGATAAGTCCGGATCTTTGGAAAAATAATGAGTTGAAGATTACTCTTACCGTTAAAGCACTTAAAGAGTATTTGGCACGAAACTAAGAGTGACTCACTCTCAACTCTTCTTAGAAAATGATTTGTAATATTGCGGGAATTTAGTAGATGGTTCTTGTTTTTGTCCCAATTCAAACCAAAGATTTTTAACTGGCTATCATTGTGTTATTTGTATGAATATTGAAGAAGGTACAACTATTGGGCCACCAAAAGAAATTATTAAAATCTCGGATGTTATTTGGGAGCTTCCAACCTCGTATAAAAAGGGGATGATTGTACCTGCCAGAATTATTGCGAATGAAAAAATTATCTCTGCAATGGATCAGGGTGTGTTTAATCAGATCTCAAATGTGGCGTGTCTCCCGGGAATTCAGAGTTATGCCTATTGTATGGCAGATGGGCATTGGGGATATGGTTTTCCTATTGGTGGGGTTGCGGCGTTTGATATTAATAGTGGTGGGGTGATTTCACCTGGTGGTATTGGATTTGATATTAACTGCGGTATGAGATTGATTGTTACAAATTTGCATGTTGATGAAGTGCGTCCGAAAATAAAACAACTCGTTGATGAATTATACAAAAAAATCCCAGCCGGTGTTGGATGTCATGGATTTGTGAAAGTTTCTAAAGATGAATTTCGCGAAGTTATGAAAAAAGGTGCGAAGTGGTGTTTAGAGAAGGGGTACGCGTGGATTGAAGACATTGAAAATATTGAGGATAACGGATGTATATCAGCGGCTGATCCGTCAAAAGTTTCGGATCGTGCTATTAAACGTGGATTTGATCAGATTGGTACGTTAGGTTCCGGTAATCATTATTGTGAAATTCAAGAAGTGACGGAAGGATCGGTCTATGACTGGGATGCTGCTCGCGCGATGGGAATTACTCGTGTTGGTCAGGTGGTTATTATGGTCCATTGTGGATCTCGCGGGTTTGGTCATCAGATTGGTACTGATTATTTGCGAATTTTTTTAGATGCAATGCCAAAATATGGTATTACTATTTTGGATCCAGAACTTGCGTGTGCGCCGTTCAAATCACCGGAAGGCCACAATTATTATGCGGCGATGGCGTGCGCGGCAAATATGGCGTTTGCAAATCGGCAAGTGATTACGCATCGTATTCGGGAAGTGTTTAGTTCAGTATTTGGTCGAAGTCCGGAGTCGATGGAGATGAGACTTATTTATGATGTGGCACATAACATTGCTAAAATTGAAAAACATATGGTTAATGGAAAAATGTGTGATCTTTTAGTTCATAGAAAAGGTTCGACTCGTGCGTTTGGTCCGTCTCGTGCTCTTGATTTACCGGATCGGTATAAACAAATTGGTCAACCTGTTATTCTTGGCGGTTCGATGGAAACTGGTTCGTATTTGTTAGTTGGAACAGATGGTGCGGATATGACATTTGCGTCTACTGCGCATGGTGCTGGTCGTACGATGAGTAGGGCTCAAGCGAAGCGTGAAGTGAATGGGGTTGAACTGCAAAAAGATATGGAGAAACGGGGTATTTATGTTCATGGTTCAAGTGCTGCTGGTTTGGCAGAAGAGGCGGGTTGCGCATACAAAGATATTGAATCGGTAGTTGATAGTTTGGAAGCAGCGGGGATTACCAAACGGGTGGTTGCTTTGAAACCGATTGGAAATGTGAAGGGGTAACTTGATTGGAGTAGCACGTAATTTTAAAAACTGAAGATGTATAGTGGTGGTATGATTCCGGTTTTATTTGATTCTCAGTTTATATTTCAATTGGTTCTTATTATTGTAAGTATCATTGTTCTTGGTGTATCATGCTATACTGATATTCGTACTCGGGAAATTCCAGATTGGGCGTCGTGGGGGCTCGTTGGATTTGCGATGCTTGTTCGAGTGATAATGGTGTATTTTGATGGATGGCAGGTGCTCATTTCGGGAGTTCTTGGTTTAGCGGTAGCACTGGTTATTGGTTTACTTATGTATTATACTCATCAGTGGGGCGGGGGGGATGCAAAATTGCTGTTTGCATTTGGTTGCGTGATTGGAGTTTCGTATCCTTTTTCATCTGAGAGTTTGCAATTGGGGGTTTTTGTGCTGGCGCTTTTTGTTGGCGGGGCGGCGTGGGGATTGGTGTGGATGGTGTATGAGGCGGTTCGGATGAAAGGTTTTTTTAGATCTTTTGGAAGTCGAGTGAGACTGCATAAAAAAGTGGTTCTGGGTAGTGTGATGTCTGCGGTGGTGTTATCGCTGGTGTTATTGTATTTTTCTTTGGTGGTAGTTATTCCATTGCTGTTTTTTGTTCCGTTCGTGGTGATGTTGTTTTTGTTTGTGAAAACTGTTGAGCAAGAATGTTTTATTCGATATGTTTCGCCGACGATGGTTACAGAAGGCGATTGGCTTGCGGATAAAGTGGAGGTGGAGTCTGTTGTTATTGATAAACGGACTTTGGAGATTTCTGATGTTAGGCTGATACAGAAGTGGCATGCGGCTGGGAAGTTGGATTTGGTGCGGATAAAATATGGGGTTCCGTTTGCGCCGAGTTTTGTTGTTGCATACGGGGTGGTGTTGTATTGGCGATATTTATTTTGAATTTTTGGGGATGATTGTTGTTAAGGACAATTTTTTGGAGTAAACCTTTTTAAAAAGAAGGTATATTTTCTGATGATGAGTAATTTAGTACGTACTGTTGAGGAAATGCTTTATCCTTTTTCTTGTGAACTTTGTTCTTCTCTGTTTCAATGTTATGGGGGTTTGAATTGCTGTGGGTATGCGGCAAGTGTGGTTACGAATGTGCTTCAGAGGAAAATGCCTGAGCACCAGGTCCGAGTGGGGTTTGGATATTATGGTTCTGAAACAGAGGGTCGCCATCATTTTTGGACTGAGATTGATGAGATGATATTTGTTGATTCTACATTTGGTCAATTTCATTATGCATTTAGGGATAGAATCATAGTCGGGGGAGTAGAAGAACTTCCGCTGTTGCAACTTACACTTTGACTGAAGGCATCCAGAGTTGTTTTCATCAATATTTACACATCAAAGAGAGATGACGATTTCGGATCTTATTAGTAAGCCAAATGATCCATTTATCCCGGGATTTCAGCTGCGTGCGAGTCGTTTAAATCAAAATTATGTTCATAGACTTATTGAGAAATTTTCGGGAGGCATCTATTTGGGGGGTGAGAAAAAG
>CAYJTE010000126.1:0-3260 GCA_964372965.1 uncultured Methanosarcinales archaeon | reverse complement strand
CTGTACAGATATGAATGTGAACACGTTCATATCTTGTACCCCGCAGCTCGCTGCGGAGTGAGCGGAAGCGAACGGTGGGTAGGTGATTTTAGGATTTTTGTTTTATTAACTTAGGTTTACTCCCAGTAAAAATTCTTCTGCTCTGCGTAGTACATTTTTATCTTTTTTGTATCGCAGCTGGGCGTGTGCTTTTTCAAATGAGAGCCAACAGAGCCCTTTATGTTCCTTTGAGATTTTTCCATCATCATCATCATCGACTCTTCCAAGGAAAAACACGACTTCTTTGGAAATACGTTTTGTTTCGTGAATCATGAAATAACGCATGGTTGTTTCAAATCCTTTTAGTATTGTTATTTTAGTAAGTGAAGTTTCTTCGTTTGCTTCTCTTAGAGCGGCTTCTTCTTCTGTTTCATTTGATTCAAGATGTCCTTTGGAGAGGCCCCAGTACGTTTTTTTTGAGGAATAGAGGAGGAGGAGATATTCACGTTTGTTTTTTCTGGTGCGATATAAGATGAGGCCGGCTGATTTTTCTTTGATGATGTTGTCTTTTAGCTGAGTTTCTTTTGTACCGGGGGTTGTGTGTATTTCACCCATTTTTTGCTCCGTATTCTTCGAGGGTTTTATTGCCTGAGAAGTGTATTAAGGTAGTGTTCCCCTCTTTTCCAACCACTTTTTCAAGTGAAATAAACCTGGCTTCAGCGAGTTTGGTTATGCGACGCTGAAAGCTTTTGTAACTCATTTCTGCTTGGCCGTCAGTTTCAATATAAATACTGTACAGTTCTCCTATTTTTTTACCTGTGTGGGTGCGAGCAAGTTTTAGTATTGATTGGAGTTCATCATCTAATCCTTCAGTTGGTTTGATATGAAATTCATCAGCTTTTTTGATGGCCTCGGCAACGTGAACCAAGGTTATTTTTCGTGAGCTTTTATCTTCTGCAATTTGTCCTGCTTCTTTCATGAGGTAAAGACCAGTTCTTACATCGCGCAGTTCGGTGCATTTTTCTGTTACTTCTTTGAAGGCTTCTTCTTCCCAACAATTTTGGACGAAGGCATAATCGCGACGTTGCGTGAGGATGGAAGTTATTTCTGTTTCGTTGTATTCTTTGAAATTCTGAAATTCACAATTTAGTCTTGATCTGATGCGCTCGTCAAGTTCAGTGTAGGCATCACGATAATTAGTGATCAAAATGATTGATTTACGGTAGATATCTTCTAAGATTGTGTAGAGAAAATCAGTGTCTTCGAGTTTGTCAATTTCGTCGAAAATGAATACTACTGCTTTTTTGTTGAGTTCTTTTGAGAGGATAGTGAAGAGTTCGGATGTTTTTTTACTCACGAGAAATTTGTGGCCAAGATCCTCACATATTTTGCTGTAAATTTTGAAGGTGGTGTTTTCTTTCCAGCAGTTGATGTAGAGAGGGATTATTTCGTCAGTTGTTTCTTCCAATTCCCGGAGCACGTGTTTGCAGGCAGTGGTTTTTCCAATTCCAGGAGCTCCACAGACAAACAAATTTCGACCGGTGTGTCCGGCAAAGAGAGGTTTTATGACGGTTGCGAAGCGTTGCTGCTCGCTTTCTCTTGCAAAGAGTACTTTTGGTTGAAAATCATAGCTTAACCAGATAGTATCGCGAAATATGGATTCGCCTGATCTTAGCATATCTTTGAATAATGACATAATTGGGATTTTGGTTTTGGGGCTTATTAATGTTGTTGTGGTGTGATAGAGTTAATTTTGAGCTTGTACTGTTCCTTTGGGATAGGATTTTTAGGAAGAGGAAGGATATTTTTGGTAAGTTGTTCACAATTTAAAAGTAGAATGGAATTTTGTTATATTTTGAGTATCATATTCCTGTTGCATGAGGCGGTAGAATAACCGGGTTACGCTGTCTCTTTCGGATGGAAGGCGTTCTAAGGAGTATTTCCCCATTTCTTGCTGTATTTTTTGTTCTATTTGAAATACTTTTTGTGCAAGGTTGGTTCCTTCAGGGGGGGTTTTTGTGATTCTGTTAAATTCTTTAAAATGCCAGTGATGATTTGGTTGCCAGGATTTATTACTGGTATAATTTGCAGGGAAATTTTGGAATCCGTAGAGATCAATTATGCTGCTTTGCTGTTTTGATTTTTGTGTCCAGCAAATTATTATTCCAAGCTGGATGTCTTGTGGGGCATTATGCGGAGTTAAGATGGCGTATAGTGCGCTTTTTATGTAATCGAGTCGATCTATTATTTGTGTTTGTGTATCGCAGCTCTTGTGACAGTATCCTATTACTGGAATTTGTGGAGGTTTGCTTCCTGGAAATTTTACAATTTCTCTCTTGGTAAATTCGATTGCCATTGGCGTGTGTTTCTTTTGGGGCAGTACTTTTTTGATCAGTTCTCTCTCTTTTTTTATTCAGATTTTACTTTTGTTTGATTTCTGTTAATCCCCCCATGTAGGGAATAAGAACAGGGGGTATTTTGATTGTTCCATCTTTGGTTTGGTAGTTTTCAATTATGGCAACGATTGTTCTGGAAGTAGCTACAACTGTTGAGTTGAGAGTATGGATATGTGTTATTCCATCAGGTGCGCGATATCGTATGTTAAGTCGACGGGTTTGGTATTCGGTGCAGTTTGAGGCTGATACTATTTCGCGATATGTGTTTTGGACTGGCATCCATACTTCAAGATCGTATTTTTTGGCAGCGACTATTCCAATATCACCAGTGCATTGCATGATTTGTCTGAAGTGAAGCCCAAGGCTGGTGAAAAATTCAATGGAGTTTTTGATTAATTCTTCATGCATTTTCCATGAATCTTCGGGTTTACAGAGTATTACTTGCTCAATTTTGTTGAATTGGTGACCTCGGAAAATTCCCTTGGTGTCTTTTCCGTGTGATCCTGCTTCTTTTCTGAAGTTAGTTGAGAGGCCAACCATTTTTATTGGTAAATCTTTTTCTTCAAATACTTCTCCACTATGCATGGCAGTGAGTGGATGCTCTGAAGTTGCGATTGGGTAGAGATCTTCACCCTCAATTTTATAGAGCATTTCTTCAAAATCTCCTAATGAAGTTACTCCTTCGTATGGTTCACGTCTTATCATGTATGGGGGGATTATGAAAGTATATCCTTTTTTGCGCATGAAATCGATTGCGTATTGCTGCAATGCCAGGTCAAGTAAGGCTGCTTCTTCTTTTAAGAACCAAAATCTGGCTCCACTAATTTTTGCTGCGCGTTCAATATCTGCAAGATTTAAATCGGTTAATAGGTCAACATGACTTTT
>CAYJTE010000125.1:0-3299 GCA_964372965.1 uncultured Methanosarcinales archaeon | reverse complement strand
AATCCATAATCATCAAATCCATAATCATCAAATCCATAATCATCAAATCCATAATCAAAAACAAAACTTTAATAACCACTCTCACAAATTAATACTTTATGACACATGTTCCATCCTCCCTCAAAAAATGGTTTATCGTTCACTTTTGGGCTGACATGCTTTTTGCCGTCCCCCTTTTCATAGCCCCCATATACACATTAACCACCTTTGGATTCACCGCAATCGATCCCCTCATTGCGCGCCTTGTAGCCGCTGCATTTCTTGCCATTGGTGGAACCTCACTCATCGTAAAAAATAAAGGCCCCGAAACGTTTAGTGCATTACTCACTCTAAAAATAATATGGTCCAGTTCAGCAATAATCGCCACCCTTTTAGCAATAAGAAGTGGAACAACACCATTTGCCTGGGCGATTTTGGCAATCTATTTGGTATTTTTCAGTGCCTGGGTCTACTACAAAAGAAGGATCTAAATCCAAAAATACTTCATTATACACTTGCATTTCTAAAGTTATATAAAGGTGTAAATTTCCCAAAATAACATAGTACGAGATAATATTCCCCTTTAGTGAGGTTGAAACAATGGAAGACATAAAAACACCAACAATTAATTCACCTGCTCCTGTTTTTGAAGCCAAAACATTTCATGGAGACAAAGAAACAAAAGTAAAATTAACAGACTACAAAGGAAAATGGGTTGTCCTCTTCTTCTATCCCGCTGATTTCACCTTCATCTGTCCAACCGAGTTAGGTGATATGGCAGACCATTACTCAGAATTGCAAAAGTTAGGAGTCGAAGTGCTCAGTGTCTCAACCGATACTGTCTTCGTTCATAAAGCCTGGCACGACAATTCCCAAACAATAAAAAAAATTAGATTTCCCATGCTTGCCGACCCAACTGGAACCATCTGTAAAGCGTATGGGACCTACATCGCACACGAAGGTCTCTCACTCCGAGGAACATTCATCATAGATCCAGATGGAATCCTCAAATCATTTGAAATTAACGATAACAGTATTGGCAGATCATCCGCCGAACTCATTCGAAAAGTGAAAGCTGCACAATTTGTGAAAGCGCATGGTGGCGAAGTATGCCCTGCAAATTGGCAACCAGGATCTAAAACACTAAAACCAGGGTTGGATCTGGTTGGAAAAATATAATCTCCCATCAACACATAAAAAATCAGTATCAACACAAATAAACATCAAGAGGAATGCACCATGACTTACACCGCCAAAAATTTTGACCATCTATTGGGTTTACCTGGTTTTTCCGAAACCTTACTCAAAAACCACTTTATTTTATATCAGGGATACGTCACCAATAGTAATAAACTCCGTGATGTTCTGAAAGTTCTTCTTCAAGAGAACAAGCAAGCAACACCAGAATATGCCGAACTCACCCGCAGATTCGGCTGGGAATTCAACGGTATGCGCTTACATGAATTATATTTTGGCAATCTTTCCAAAACACCAACAAAAGCATCTGGTGCACTAAAAATCGCCATTGAACGCGAGTTTGGGTCTATAGAATTATGGGAAAAAGATATGCGCGCCATTTGTTCCATGCGTGGAATCGGCTGGGGCGTACTTCACTACGACATGTCAACAAATAAAATGTTCAATTGCTGGATCAACGAACACGATGTTGGTCATCTTACAACCTGTGCACCCCTCATAGTAATTGACGTCTTTGAACATGCATTCTTAACCGATTATGGAATAAAGCGAGCAGACTATGTAGACGCCATATTCAAAGTACTCGATTTTACCCAAGCAGAACATTTATTTGGATTAGTGCACGGAAAGTAAATCACGCTTTATTTTAGGATTTTTGTTTTATTTTTTTATTTTTCTGCTAAGTATACGCTACCACTGTTAGTGAGGTGAGAGACCAACAGTAGCAAAAGCGCTGCGCGTGGATCAATACAAATACCCGCCTCAATTCTCACAATCGACGTTGTTCATCCCTCGTGGTGGGCGGTTTTTTTGACAATAACGTACACCCTCTCCAATTACTTCACAAAACTAAAGATATTAAACTCTAAATATATTGTTCAAAAAAGTACATCAGTTATAACCCCCTCCTACTCGAATCGCAGCATACTCATAAAAAGAACAGCCATTTACATCAGTTATAACCCCCTCCTACTCGAATCACAGCATACTCATAAAAAGAACAGCCATTTTCATCCTAAAATGAACTGCATACACTGTAAATCAAAAATAATCTACAGTAAAGAACGACTCTGTAAAGACCATTTTTTAAGATATTATTATAAACGATTTGAAAAAGTTCTCGATCGACTTGATCTAGAAAATCATCATTTTTTAATAGGAGTCTCAGGAGGAAAAGATAGCGCCTCCGTAGCCTTTGCTCTCTCCAAATACACTGAGAAGTTTGAACTTCTCTATTTGGATTTAGGAATTACTTCATATAGTGAAGAAAGTAAAATCGCAGCTGAACAGTTAGCCACCGTACTTGGAAAAAAATTAAACATCATCCACTTCAAAGAACAACATTTCACCATTACCGAAGCCAAAAAACAAACCGCCTGTGGAAAATTACGCGGAACAATTTGTGGAATCTGCGGACTCTCAAAAAGATTCTATCTAAACAAATACGCACATGAACATAACTTCACAACCGTCATAACCGGCCACAACCTTGATGACGAGTTAGCGTTTCTCATGATCAATCTAAAAAATCAAGATTTACTTCAACTATCAAGAGTTGGCCCCGTCATCAAATCTGATAAAGACCACAACCTGTTGTGTAAAGTCAAACCTTTATATTATCTAACTGAAAAAGAAAATCGACTTTTTGCCATTCTAAACAACCTTCCAATTCATGCTGGCGAGTGTCCGTATGCAACAGATAACATTCAAATAGAAATGAAAGAACACATGAATGATCTTGAAGACAAATTTCCTAAATTCAAATATAACTTAACAAGATCACTACGACATCTAATTACTGCCGCATCCGAAAAGTTAGCCGAAGAAAAAGTAACTCTTCAAGATTGTCCATCTTGTGGCTATCCCACAACTGAAGGGCGAAGCAAATGTCGATTTTGCACGTTGAAAGAACAAGTAGCTAAAAATCTACTTTCTCCATAACTATTCTAAGATTATAGTATCAATATCTTCATCAATTAATTCACTTCAAATTACCAAAAGCTTAATAAATCATAACCTAAGTTTTATCTCTAAATGCGGTAGTCGTATAGAGGCTAGTATGCGGCCTTGCCATGCAGTAATGCAAAGAGGCTGCGACCGGGGTTCGATTCCCCGCTACCGCA
>CAYJTE010000124.1:1443-3320 GCA_964372965.1 uncultured Methanosarcinales archaeon | reverse complement strand
CTTGCTAAGGAAGCTAACCGTAGTCTGTCTCTACTATATGATGTTTTTCTTTCTTGAGTAACAGCATTTTTGCAATCATCAAGTGAAACCACTTGATAACCAGGATATTTAATATTATGAGAAGAACGTGTAGAGAGGAAATCAGACAATTCAGTAGCATACGTAGATTTTCCACTACCTGGAAGTCCACAAATCATAATAAGAGGTCTGTATTCAAGCGTATCTTTTGATAGGGGAAGAACCATTCAGTGCATAAAAACAGCTTTATTTATAAATATTTCATTACTATTAAATAGTATACCCATTGTAACAATATCCGAGAAAAAAGTTATAATAGTATCAATGCACACAAATAGTTAAGCAAAGACCAAAAAAGAGACATTATAAACCAAAAAGTAAAGAAAAACTCCATACAAAAGCCAAAAAAGCTAGACATAAATCATATCGAGTGCTATACTACAGTTTAACTCACGCTTAACTCATGCTTAACTCACGCTCAACTATATCTGTATAAATATCCCAAAATTGTCGACCAGAGTCAACCAATTTCATAACAAACGCATACGCTACATCATGAACACCATTATGAGCGGGATTTTCGGTAACAAACGCGCAGCCGAGACCACCTATATTAGATTTCCGGATCACATCCATCCATGCAAATGAGAACGAATACGCCTTTGCTTCTTCATTATGAATAGAACTAAGTGTAGGAGAAAGCACATGACCCAGTTCATGGCCTAAAGTCAACATCACACGCGCAAGTGATCCTGCAAGTACAAATACCTGTGAAACCTCACCCGTAGAACCACGATTGATAGAAAGACCAATAGTATCAGGATGTGGCGCAATAGTACGAAATTCTTTTTCACCTAATACACAAATGTCAATATGTGCTGGAAACTTTGTACCAAACAGAGCCATAAAGGTATCTTCAACATATCTCTTTACGTCATCTGCAACACCAATAAAACAACCTTCAAATCCAGGACGAATGAAAGGAGCAGGATCAAAAATATACTCAGTATGAACTCGTACGGAAATATCCAAACTGGAGGACAACTTTACTGTACTATATTCTCGCACTATTTCAGAGAGTGAGTATGAACCAATGTTATTTTCTAATTTATCATTTCTTCCACGCATATTACCTAAAATTGAGTATACACTATCGCTAAAATATGTATGGGGATACTGTAAATCTTCACTTAAATTTAAACCAACACTCAACTGAGCTGATAAACCTGTATATCGGACCCCTACACTTTGCACACATTGCATAGGGTGTGAAATCGAATATGTGATATGCTCCAGAGGACTCGAAGTAGAGCGAAAATTGCTATACTCACGTCCCGAACCCATGTAATTAGTGTTATTGGTGTACATGTGACAAATATATGGCTATACACTGTGTAAGATATGAAAAGCTAAATATTTTTCTATAAAAGTGAGACAAAATAACCACTAACCTTATCATCCTCCGCTAACTCTCTTCATCCCAGATTGGGAATACTCAGGAGCTCGTCATAGGATAGTGACGTTGTGGTGTCAAATAAACTTTTTGACAAAAAAGCGAGCGGGGGAAGATTTGAACTCCCGACCTACAGCTTAGGAGGCCTACGAAATAGTGAGGAACACTCAAATTTTTATCGCCCTATATACCTTTAAATGATCATACCTGAAACAGTATGATATCAAAACCAGGCTAGGCTACCCGCTCGTAAAATACATAAAACTTTCGTTCTTTTTATAGCTTCTTTTCATAAAAGCTACCAAAGAACAATACTCCTACTAAAAAGGATACTAAAAAAGATACTAAAAGAACTACAAAACTATTAGAAATAACTACAAAACTATTAGAAATAACTACAAAACTA
>CAYJTE010000124.1:0-1343 GCA_964372965.1 uncultured Methanosarcinales archaeon | reverse complement strand
TACAAAACTATTAGAAATAACTACAAAACTATTAGAAATAACTACAAAACTATTAAAAATAACATTCACAAAACATACTACATGAATTTCATTGTCATCAGCTTTTACAGGTACACCCAAATAAAGGATCCGAATGAACTCTGTACGAACCTAAAAAAAGCATGTGCTGAGAACCAAATTTTAGGACGGATCCTTATTGCAGAAGAAGGTATAAACGGAGCAGTATGTGGCAGAGTGGAGGGTATAACTAAATTCAAAGATTACCTTCACTGCATACCTGAATTACGACACCTTACTTTTAGAGAACAAATATACGAGAAGAATTCGTATCACAAACTCGTCGTTAAAGTTAGATCGGAAATCTGTGCATTCAAAACAACTGTAAATCCACAAAATGCTGCACCTTATATCACATCAGATGAACTAAACAAGTTATATCAAAACCAAGAGGAGTTTGTAATTGTAGATGCACGAAACGACTATGAATATGAAGTAGGTAAATTTAGAAATGCTGTACCACTAAACATACATAATTTTCGTGAATTTGCCAGCGCAGAAAAAATACTCAAACAACATAGAGATAAGAAAATTATTCTCTATTGTACTGGTGGAATCCGCTGTGAAAAAGCGAGTGCTTATCTAAAAGAAAAAGAATATCCAAACGTATATCACTTAAAAGGTGGCATAATTGAATACTTAAACAAGCAAAACGACACACAAAACACCTCCTTGCAGCAAAATATAGCCAAACGAAATAACTGGGAAGGTGGACTCTTCGTATTTGACGACCGACTGGTATCACCCTCTGACAGCCAAATTACAACTTGTACTCATTGTAACATCCCAACCGAACAATACCACAATTGTAATAATATAAATTGTGATAAACTGTTCATAACTTGTGAAAAATGTTATTACCAAAACGGTAAATGTTGTTCTGAGACTTGCAAAAACTCTCCGAAACAAAGAATAGACATACCTCAACTAGAACTAAAGGGGAAGGTAGAAAATTACTATCCTAAAAAGCAAGTAGCATACATCAAAACATCAGCAAAAATAAAAATAGGAGATAAGATCATAATTAAAGGAAAAACCACTAATACCAAAACAACAATAACAAGAATAGTGAACGAGAAAGGTACATCAATTGAGACCGCAGAACCTGGTGAGTGTGTAACCGTTGAAATAAACACTATAGCCAGAAAAAATGACAAAATGTATTCTGTGATATAAATACATCATTAAACATTGCCCATTACTCAAATATTCTAATCAAAGTATAACCTAGCTAATCAAAGTATAACCTAGCTAATCAAAGTATAACCTAGCTAATCAAAGTATAA
>CAYJTE010000123.1:376-3334 GCA_964372965.1 uncultured Methanosarcinales archaeon | reverse complement strand
CAGCTGAAGAAAAACAATTTCTAGATTGTCTCGAAGAGCGTACTGAATCAAAAATTGGAACTCTTGATGATCAAGTTATTTTATATTTCAAAGATAACGCCAAAATTCCCACACCCCTCTTACGTCTCTATGATGGTTTTTCCATTTTTAGTAGTTCATCATACTATTTTAGTTTAACCGAGAATGAATCTGGATTACTTGCTATTCCCGGAGTAGCTGGCGCAATTGATCCTCTTGAGTTGGGATCTCTTGCGTTGAAAGCATCTGTAAATTTGTACACCGCCTTTATTCAAAGTCCGTATTCATCAGATGACGGTGAGTATTTGCAAGCTATTTGGTATACTTGCATGAACCCTATTGCTGAAGAGTCACCTTCCACTTCTTCAGCTTCTGTTACTTATAGTCCTATTGCGCGATGGACGTGGCCATTTTCGAGTCCAGAAACAAGTGCCCCCCAAAGTCCCGAGATAAAAACAGAACCAGGCATCACTTCAAAGCAATCCATGTATTCACCACGAAAACATGGAAGTCTACTCGTAAGACCTTCCATAAATATCTACGGCAAACCGAGAGTCAAAGGAAACGATCCAAGTGACTATAAAAAATTAATAAAAAAGGTGTATACAATCTCACAACCACACCTTCCCTACACCTGTATCGATCCAGAACTCGCAGTGTGTGCTGTAACAGGGAAAGAGCGAGACAACACCCTAGATTTTCTCTTTAACCACACAAATTACTTTTCCCATAACCCCTATGAAGCACAAGACGAAGTAGAAGCAATAAAAGAATCCTGCGATGACATCCACCAAGATTATCAACTTAAATCAAAAAAGAGCAACCCTTACTTTGCTCTCATAACCAAACCAAAAGACAAGGAAACCTGCACTCTTATAAATACACAATTATACCTCTCCGCAATAAGTATGTCAACACTTAATAAGGACAACAAATAGAAAAATTTATAAAGTATTTCCACTAATACCTCCTAAATGTCACAAAAAAGAGAATTATCCCTTAATCTTGCACAAAAAATAGTCAATACCTATCATTCTGTCCCTCAGAGTCGAGAGAACCAAGTCCAACTCATTGGTATGCGCGGATATACCAAACTCCGTGGAAAAAATATCCATGATTGTCCTGATAACCAAATTCACACCGTAGCCAGCCGTATTTTAAATGACTGCTACCAGAGAATAGATGGACGATCTTTATTACAAGCAACAATTGGGGCAAGCTGTACGAAAAACTACCAAGAACAGCTTTACCGCACATTCAACATTCCAATGAACGACAGTGATCCAAATTACATTCCCCAAGCTGAACTTGAACGGATGCTTCTAGATTAAATATGTTTATTACTCACTGGGTCTAATACAAGAAAGACTGCGGTCTTTCTGTACAGATATGAATGTGAACACGTTCATATCTTGTACCCCGCAGCTCGCTGCGAAGTGAGGAAGCGAACGGTGGGTAGGTGATTTTAGGATTTTTGTTTTATTCCAGCAGTGCAAGAAAAATGTACCTTTCTGCACAGTTGGGATACCAATCCCAAAATGTGCCACCCGCGTATAATACCACTAGTGGTGTTTTTTTTGACATACTGCATTTCTTGTAACCTTTAACAGTAGGTCCTTCCATTTTTCAAACTCAGTAGTTCCTTTAGTAGTCTTTGATATTTTTACTGCAAAAAAATCACCGTCGGTATTTTCCAATTCTTGCGCATATGAAATTACCTCTTACAATGAGCAAATCCGTTCACAACCACCAACACTCCAAAAATGAGCGGGTCCGAAGGGAAAGTCACTGCGTGCAAAACATCTCCTGCACACTGATTTGAACCCCTGACCTCGTGGTATCCGCCAAAAAACACTTGGTAAGAGCCACGCGCTCTAGCCAGCCTGAGCTACGAACCCGTTAGAATCAAAAAACCCCATTCTCATTATAAATCTTATTGCCTTTTGGATCTAATATCCTCAGAAAATGAGAAAATACCAAGGTAAAAAAACAGAAAATTAGTTTTTTCGTTTTTTTTGTTAATCCACCTAAAGAAAATAAACCACAATGTAATATTATCTTAAACCCCAAACAAGTATACACCCTTGGAATCATAATGCCACAACCGAAACAGTTTTAAACACTAATTTCTCCCAACCATCATGATCCAAAAACAATTTATCACCGCAAACAACTTTCTCGCTGATTCTTACCATCTTGCCCGTCAGGTTTTCAAATCAAGTTTTACACCAAATTTTCTCGTTGGATTTTGGAGAGGTGGAACCCCAGTAGGAATTGCTGTCCAAGAATATCTTGCATTTAAAGGAGTAAAAACAGACCACATCGCTCTGCGAACGCAAGCATATCACGCAATAACTGAAATGAGCGACAAAGTCAGTGTTGATGGTCTTGAGTATCTAATCACCAAAGCCAACGCTGATGATTCCATACTGTTAGTCGATGACGTATTTGACACTGGCCTCTCCATGCAAGCCGTAATTGAGAAATACAAAAATGAAGCTCGTAAAAACACTGCATATGACATACGAATAGCCACTGTATACTACAAACCAACCAACAACAAAACCACCATATCTCCCGACTTCTTCGTACACAAAACAGATAAGTGGTTGGTTTTTCCACATGAAATAAAAGGCCTCACCCCTGATGAGATCTTAGACGGAAAAGGGCAAGAAATCTACGATTTATTATACTAACAACATTCACCAAAAATCAAAAAATCACACCTTACTTCCCACAAAAATATTATGTTTATCACGAGTAATTTTTACTTTTATCTTCGCCCCCACCACAAATTTTACATCTGGAACTGATATTGTCCGATCACCCGCAACTGCAAGGACACCACCCGGAAACCTATCCACTGATGCGATCACCGCAGATACAACATCTCCAGTCTTAAACGGTTTCGGTAATTTCTTCATCTCCTTAACATGAAAG
>CAYJTE010000123.1:0-366 GCA_964372965.1 uncultured Methanosarcinales archaeon | reverse complement strand
CCATTCCGAGATTCGCACGTAAAACGATTCCCAGTCTATTTCCACCGCAGGGTTGCGTCCCGTCTTATAGCGAAGAAAATTTTGAATCCCCAGTTTTGGCTGAACCTTCAAATCGGAAATCCACGCAATTATCTTTTCCATCTCAGATTCATTAAACCCCTTCACCATAACTGGTGCCACAATCACATTTAACTTTTCTGATGCATACAAAATGACATCGAGCACATGTTTAATGTTATAACTCGAAACTCCCGCCATCTTTTTGGCAACCTCAGGATCAACTGCATCGAGTGACAAATTGAGTTGCAGCTTCGTATTCATCGCAAGTGGATGAACCATAGCTTTACTTAGCATCGTGCCATTCGT
>CAYJTE010000122.1:0-3344 GCA_964372965.1 uncultured Methanosarcinales archaeon | reverse complement strand
TCTGCACAGAAATGAGATATTCTTCTCATTTCTTGTGAATGCGAGTTCCAAATTGGGATTCCTATCTGATCTTATTTTCTTTAAAATAGTGATCGTAATAGATAAGAAAAATAGAGAACTCCTCCCGTTATCAGAGCAAACACCATTCCTCCTACTACTAGTGGAACATCTTTCCACATTTTTTCAGGATGCCGAGCGACCTCCGAACCCACTGATATCAAATAATAATATCTAAACACCACAAACAGTGCAAACGGCAGCGTAACCAACAAAAATTCATGGCCTGATAAAAATGAGTAAAGTGCATACGACATAATCAAAAGAGTTGTTGATATAATCATAAGTGATGATGTTATATCATGTGTATAGCCCCGAAGAACTTCCCGTGTAAGGCCCGCCTTCTCCCCTAGGAGTGCAACGTCACCATGACGTTTTCCAACTGATAAAAACACAGACAAAAAGAACGGACATAAAATAAGCCATGGTGAAATCACAACTGAAATTAACACCGCACCAGATATTGCCCTCAGAACAAACAGCGTTGCAATGATAAGAATATCTGCAAAAATAATGTGCTTAAGAACTGTGGTATATGCTAGATTCAAAAGTATCATTCCCAACACCACACCAAAAAATCCTATCTTCAACTGATACGCACTAAACAAACCCCCTATTATCAACATCACACCTATCAAAACCCCCGCCCCCACAGAAATACGTCCTGCTGCGATAGGTCGGTTTTTCTTCTCAGGATGCATTGCATCTTTTCTGCGATCAATTATATCATTAAAAACATACACTCCGGACGATACAGTACAAAGAACGATAAACCCTTTAAGGGAAAGTAAAAGATCAGACCAGAAGAACAGCTTTCCAACAAACACCAATGCCAAAAGAATGACTAAATTTTTATACCACTGCCTAACTCGAATAAGGGCAATAATATCCTTAATACAAACCATTATTATATCTCTCCTGTAGCATAATATTACCCATTCACTCACCCTTTTCAATTTCACTCGAGCGATTGTTACCTACTATTCTTTGTGGTACGAAAAGATAATATGTACAGTTCTTAAACATTTTTGCAATTTTTGGGAAATTTTCCGCTTGCATAGTCGAAATCAAATGTTGGTACGTTACAAAACAACCAACATCCTCAACCGGACAGCTAAGATCGCACGTATTCACATAAAGCAGTTCATAATCTTGTTTATGTTGTTCATAAATGGCAGGAGCATACAAAATTCCATTGAGGGTCGCAATTCGATTTTCCAGAAATGACACCGGGGCAGGGTCAGTAGTAAGCACAAGCCCCTTCAAGTTATATGTATCAACCAGTTCAGTAATTTGAGTTGCAAACGACGGCGGACGTTCAAAGTACACCGATTGCGGCAAACTTACAACTACAATCACTACACATAGAAATACAAATGCTCCTGGTTTGATAAGCGGTTTAGGTGAGCGTTTCAAATAATCATACCACTGAACCATCACCACCGCAACCATAATGGCCAAGAACGGAAGTCCAAGCACCAGATAGCGCACTTCTTTTCTTGGTACGTATTGAAAATACACAAAAAATATCATAAAGCTAAGCATAAGCGATCGTATCTTAACATCCCTATACAATTTGCGCGATACAAAATAGTAACCAAATGGAATTATCAATAAATATATCCAGTTTGTAAAGAAAAATTCATGTAAATAATAACTCCACCCTTCTCCATAGAGCCATGTATATGTTGTTACAATCGTTGACCCTTCCAAAAGTGGCAAAACTGGATTTCCATATTGCACATAATTAAAAATAAAGTACGGCAGACTCACCATGGTAAAACCAAGTCCCATGTACCCTAAATTATATAATCGAACCATACTGGATTCTCTATCCTGTTTTCCCCTTTTCTCAAGCAAAAGCGCAACTCCAAGCGCAACCAGAACGAGTGCCAGTGGAAACTTTGTAAGAAACGCCAACCCAAGGACCACGCCAGAATAAATCCATTTCTTCCGAAAAAAGAGCCATACTCCACACAGCATAAACACCAGCCCCAGTGGCTCAGTAAGAACCAGTCCTGAAAACATAAGAAACAAACCAGTAAAACTAAATAGTGCACAAGACACCAAACCTACTCGTTCTCCCCATACTTCGCAAGCAATAAGAAACACTAACCAAATTGCAAGAAGCGAAAAAACAATATCTAAAATTGCACCCACAATCAATGGGTCTAATCCGAGGAACCATGCCATACCCAGCAGAAATGGATGTACCAGTGGACGAAACAACTCCCAAATCCCCACTTGTCCCCCACTAAACATATATTTGCCCATACCAATATAAATGTGAGTATCCCACCATGCAGGCATTTGCAGACCCACATAAATAACTCGTATCAGAAACGAAATAAATAAAATTCCATGCAGATAGAGACGTCCCCAGTTACGTCCTTTTTGGATACTCATCTCTGACATACCTCCGAGTCTGGTTGCTTCAGTGACGAACAAATGATTTCTCTAAGTGTGGCTTGATCAACAACACCCTCATATTTTTCTCCACTAATTACAATTGTTGGATACGATGTCACATTATGTTCTGTTTGAATAATATTAACCATTGCTTCCGTATTCTTAAAATCCCCATTTATTGGAAACACGAGAACCTTCTCTCCAAAAATTTTTTTATAATATGTTAATATAGTTCCTTGATCTGGACAAGTTGAACAATCCTTTGCGTAAAAATACAAAATAGGAACAATATCCAAATCACACCGTTCTTTACTCTGTGTTGCGAGAAAATAATATTTCAGATTATCTAATAAATAACGTCTCATAATAATCTCTTGTCTTACCGTTGTATCTTTACTCTGTTCTTCAAATTCAATAACTTCAGAGAGCGAATCTGACAACTCTTTCACCGTTTCTTTAAGAGTTGCCGACATGATTGGGCAATAATTATAATGATTTCCTGATGTCAAATATAAGTACTGTAATTGCACCGAAGAATATTTTACTTCTTGCTCCATATTAACTTCTTCAACCAAATTATATCGGTGATCATCAATAATAAATCCTAAAGTTAATCCTAAACTAAAAATAAGAAGAGTAATAATACCCGCTACAATATATTTATCCTTACTAATTGTTCGAAATGATGGTTTCTCCGTCATGGCACTCTAATTTCTTTCTCCCTTTTTTAAATCCATCACCCAAAGCCAATCTTTCACAGTCTAAAACCCGCCTTATCTACAATCAGTACTAATTTCCCCTTTTTACCCAATCACCACTTACCCATCTTTCCCCGATCTAATTTCATGACAGATGCACGTTTTATCACTCCCTTAAGT
>CAYJTE010000121.1:0-3260 GCA_964372965.1 uncultured Methanosarcinales archaeon | reverse complement strand
ATGAGTGAGAAAATAAAATGAGTGAGAAAATAAAATGAGTGAGAAAATAAAATGAGTGAGAAAATAAAATGATTTCAGATAATTTCAAGTGAATTTGTCAAAAAATCGCATACCACAAAAAAATACAGAAACTACTGTATTCAAGAGTATTCAAGAAAATCAGAGATTTTCTGACCAGAAAAAAGGTAGCTTCCTGTTTTCTTGTTTCTGCACATCTTGTTTCTGCACATCTTGTTTCTGTGCAGACAGAACAGCGATCCGGTCTTGCAACCACATGGTGGAAAAGGCAAATTTTATTCTAGGGGTACTCCGCTCCAAAGAGTCCATTCTTCATTTGGTGAATATCCGCCAAAGGTGAAATAGGGAGGAGAGTTTTGCCCAACCCACCCATATTGAGCGTCGTTCCAGGTGCGTTTTCCACCACGACCAGATCCACCTCCACCTGGACTATAAAAGGGAATATTAAAATCACGCCATGTTTTTGAAACAGCGGTGAAACCTTGACCATTATCAGTGTAGAAGTCAGCACCTGGTTCTATGATCATTTCTTTGTTGTAGCCATTGGCTTTTAGAACTTTTATTATGTCTCGAACAGGGGTGTTTCCTTCGCCTGCGGCAAGGTGGTCATCTTGGTAGCCGTAATTATCGTCGATGTGAACGTGTCCAATGATTTTCTTTTTGGCCATTTCGTCTACTTTTTCAAGGAGCCAGACGTTGAATTGTTCTTCGTTTTGGTTGAGGGATATTTTGGGATCGTTTTTCCAATACTTTCGCCACATGTTGAGATGCCCGGTATCAAAAGTTGAAGTGATGTGGTCTTCGGCAAGTTTTTTTGCCTCTTGCGCAGATTTTTTGAAGTCCCGTTGCAATACATCAACCATTTTTTTTCTGCTTACTTCGATTAGATGGATTAATTCATCTGGATGGGAACCATAATGTTCGGGAAAGAGATTTTCCAAGGCGAGAGCAATTGGTTTTTCTAACTTATTTTCTTTTTTTAAGCGTTCGGTTTGTTGATAGGCGACGATAGCGGCTGAAGCGTATGCTCCTGCTGCTTCTTTTATGGCGTAGGTGTTACTACTTTCAATATATTTCATGGTCTCGGTTGCTTGTTCGGCTTGGGCCCACTGGGATGAGGCTGATTCACGTGCTTGTTCTATTTGACGTTTAATGGCTCGAATTTGTCTATCTATTATTTGTGTTGGAAGTTCTGATTCGGATGGAATGAGGTCTCCCGCGATTGGTGGAAGTTGTCGCTTTAATCTTAGCTTTTCTTCTTCACTGGATTCGTCTTCCATTTGTTTGTATAGTTCTCTTGCTTTTTCTAGTTTTTTGAGGTTTTCAATGGATTCATCAAAGTTGCCAAACTGATATCGTGCCCATCCGCGGGCTTGTGCGGCGGTGGTTTCGAGATGAGCCATAATGTAAGCTTCTTCTGGGCGAACTTGGATATCTTTTTCGTCTTTTGCTCCGTGGAACCGATAGGCAAAACTTTTTTTGAATTCTGTATCGTCTTCTTTTCCACCTCTCTTTTGCCATGATTGCCATTCCACCCGGGCTCTCGTTGTAAACTCGTCGGCTTCTTCTTTCAATTCTTTCCAAGTCATCTGTCTGATCTCGAATCCTTCGCCGTTTTCTTTGAGTTTAGGTACACGATCTTCGGGAAGGACTTGTTTTCCGAGATAATCAAGATACACGGGTATATTTTCTTGTCCACTATATTTCTTTTTCTCACCGTTTAAATCAACATACTCGTCACCTTCTTTAGCTCTATTCCACACGGGTTTGGAGACGGCGCGGTTTTTTCGCGCTTGTTCGATTAATCCGCCGGTTCTAGTATCAATTACATTATACGATGTCCGTTCGGCTTCTTCAGCGTACATTTCAAACTTATTAGCCCATTTTCCACTTTCGTTCCAATCTGCGTCAGCTACTGGTCGTCCAAACTCGCCTGTGTGAACTACTACTGGGCCACCGCGTCCGACATCGGCTGCAAATTCTATTGCGCGCTTTACTTCTTGAAGAGAAAAATTGCTGGATTGTTTGGAGAAGTTTCCTTGCTGGTCGGCTCCGGCGAGTCCGTAGACACCAACAGTTGAGTGAGTGGTAAAATGTACGTCGTTGGCTTTTCCCATCTCTACTAGGGCTTGACGCTGCTTGAGCCCATATTGTTCTGGGGTATGGCCTTGGGTTGAACCCTTCCCTGTTCCCATGAAGACAAACTCGAGTTTTTTTACTCCTGGTCTGAGTTTTGCTTGGATGTCGTGTGGACCACGAATGGGCCCTAAACCTAACGACATGCCTAAATCTCCAATACTTATGCCGAGATCACCTGTGAAGGCAGAACCATGGGTATGAGAACTTCCTGATTCGCGGTCCATTTCTGTTCCATAGCCAGATCCATAATTTGACTGTCCCATTATGATGGGGGTAGATTTTAGCGTATATAAACGTTGCTTATTTGAGTGGGACAATTTTAGAGAAATTAATGTTTTTGCTGATAACAAACATTATTGAAAAAAATATGATTGAAAAAAATATGAAGGACAAAATATGATTGAAAAAATATGATTGAAAGAATGATTATTAGAAGAATGAACTTATTTCCCACGATACCAATTACGTTCGGGAACGTCGAGCGGATGGCTTTGCATGCCTAAAATTGTATTTGCGATCCTGCGAGTGACATCTACATGTTCGGTTATGGGTTCAGTGGGGTTATAATCACCGCCTTTGTAGTCGCGCATTTTTTCTTCGAGGGCTTTTGCTATATCTTCCACTAATTGTTTTTCCTCCCAACGTAGATACCCTTTATCTTGAATTGCATGATACAAATTTTCAACATTTTGGCGGAGATAGGCGATGGGGGTTTCATGGAGATGTTGGCGATATTCGGCATTTTCAAGCTCGGGTGGAAGATTGGACGATGGGGGAAGGGGATATGTGGATCTGGGAATTGAAGTTTCTGTAATATCTTCCAAATCGGGTAGAGTGACTGAAGAGTTGGAACTTGAAGAGATGGTTTTGGTGGAAATGAATTTTGTTCTGCTGGACGAGTTAGATTTTTTTTTGGTGGGAAGTAATTCAACTACAAGTGTTTCAGAGGATGGTGCCTGGGGAATAGAACTCGGGGCGGAATCAAGGAAACTAGGAGAATTTTTTTCGTTGATTTCGGCGAGACTCTGTGAAATCATGCCTTGGATTTCTTGGAGTTCACGTTCTTCTTGAATTTTTAACTCGTGAAAATTTTTTTCTAGCTC
>CAYJTE010000120.1:0-3420 GCA_964372965.1 uncultured Methanosarcinales archaeon | reverse complement strand
CATAGAACCAGAAAAACTCTAATTCAATATAAAGTATATAGTGCTAAATCACATCCTCTGAAAGTAAACTCACCTATACGGACAATCAACAAACTCCAGAGAAGAAATAAAGTCAGGATCAATTCGCAGCAATGCCAAATCTAGTATTGGAACAAGATGAGACGGCACACCAGGCTTTAAATAAATAGTAACCGGAGCATTCGAGATCCTAGAAACATACTTACCAAACTGAACAGCAGAACAAAGCATTTGCTCGCGAGTATCATACGAAACACATTCCTCAAGCGTCTCCCCCATAACTGGAAATTTAACCAGTTCCCTACCTTGTCCAACAACAGTAGAACCAAAAAGAGAATAACCAAAAAGTATCTCACGGATAGAAATATCTCTACCTATTCGAGATCCAAGTAGCATCAAATCAAACTCAACTATATCAGTATAAGTTCGAAAAAAAGAGAACAGCCCAATCTTTGATGAGATGGAATGAGCCTGTGGGAAGCAAAGTACTGTCATTATACAGCAAGAACAAAAACAACTTATAAACTTTAGGAAACACAGAACTAAACAAAAACAAAAATAACCCCCTTTATGCAGCCGCAGCCTTAGTCAATTCCTTAAATGTAAGAGAATCAAGAAGATCAATCAATTTCAAATCACGAACCCGGCACTCCGAAATAAAAGTATCAGCAAGATGTCTAAACTCACTAAGTACCACCATATTATCAGCACTAGCTTTAGCTTTCAGAGCACGAAGTTGAACCTTCAAAGAGGAATATTTAGCAGCCGAAATAGCAAAAGACTTAGTTGACTCCTCAATATATGCAACAATACGAACAAGAGGAACAAACCGAAGTGTTGCAGTACTAAGCGATGCTTCAAAACTCATATACAATCGGCTGGTATCAATAATAGCCCCCTCTAAGCGCTGCATTTTCGTAAGAACATTAAGAGATGTCACTTTTGAAAAATCATATTCAAGAGCAGGAATTGCACGGTGATGTTTCATCAAATTGACCTTAACTTGTAATCCTATATCTTGAATCCTTTTGGCCTCACCTGCCTGAACAGCATTTGAACGCAAGCTCTTACACTCAGCCAGGAGTACAGTACAACTTGCATTAATACGATCCAAACCTTCATGCATCGTAACTTTGAGAAGCTCCACATCCACCTTCTTCCCTCGAAGCGCAGCATTCAACTTCGCAATGGACAGCGAAAAATAATTCTGTTCAACCGTTTCAGATGGAAGAAGCCTCATAAAACGCAACCCAGTAAGACCAGAGTTATTACGTAATTTTGTAAGAGTACCAAGATATGATGCCACCACATAATCATGAAATCTTTTAATCCATGCTTTAAGAACATCCTCGCGATACTCATTTTTTATTCCTTTATCAAAACTAGGTTTAAATTGTACAGATGCCTGAAGGGTATATTCCAGTAAATGTTCAGCATAGAGTAAATAACGTTCGGTCTGCTTAACCGCATTACCTGAAAAAACAGCCTGTGATGACACTAAAACACGAGTTGGTACACGCGCACTGCCAAAACCCATTACCTTCTTCACAACATCAAAAAATCCCATCATTAAATAGAAACAAACTGAATATATATACATATCTCCTCCTAGCACCAAAAAAGATAATGATTGTACCAAAAAAAATAAAGATTGTACCAAAACTCCACCTAGCACCAAAAAAGATAATGATTGTACCAAAAAAGATAATGATTGTACCAAAACTCCTCCTAGCACCAAAAAAGATAATGATTGTACCAAAAAAGATAACGGATACAACATAAAAATAGTACAACAAACATGTCATCCAAAAGTACTCGCACGTATTTTTCGAAATCTATTTAAAGACCCACACAGTGTTACAAACCCGGGGTGTAGTACCAAACAACAATAAGAAAGTAATAATATCGTAGTAATCTGCAAGTGAACTTCAGCAGATTAAACAAAGCATACGTAGGTGGAACAATGCAAAACGAATTAAATGATATCAAAGGAGCACTCGAAGAACACCTCTCTGCAATAAACGACAACAGTCTTGAAATACAAGCACTTTTCGATTATGTTCATGAAGTAGAAGTCAAAATTGACAAGTTAAAAGATCGTATGGATCAATTTCAGCTTTCCCACGGACAAATCCCACAACGGCCAACCATTGCTCCCCTAAATAAAATCGAGCGACAAGTATTTCTAGTCCTCTACACCCAAGAAGCACCACTTACGTTTGAAGAAATAGCTCAACGAACCAATCTCTCAATCCATTGTGTACCAGAATGCCTAACTGTACTTGCTCAAAAAGGAATTCCACTCCAAAGATCATATCTCGGATCAAAACTCTTCTTTAAACTTACACCGCAATTTCGGGAACTGCAAGCAAAAGAAAATATTGTTAATCTTTCACTACACAGTTTTATGGAGTAGACAAAATCTACACTTAAAAGCCCAGAGACATGGAAAGACATCTCAAAAAACGGCTACAAAAGAAAATTTTGCCAAAAAAAAAGATCATCTCGCACAGAAAAAAAGCGATAAAAACAAAAACATCCATTCTTTAACCATCCGCAAATAAGAGTCACTTCGCCTTCAAATACCGCGCACGTTCAGTTGAATCAAACTTCTCAATAGCATATCGTAACATCGTTCTTGGCATAGAAGCAGCATGCAGATCCAAAAAATTCCGCAGCACCCCAACATCTCTCTTTCCCACCTCACGCAACATCCATCCACACACCTTATGCATCAAATCATGCGAATCAGTAAACAACAGTCTACACACCCCTAAAATCTCTGAAAACTCCTTCTTACGAATAAACGCATAACATGACCCCACCGCAATACGCCGAGTCCATAAATGAGTTGATTTGACCCATAAAAACAGTTTCTTCCGTTCAGACGGAACAAGAAGCATATACTGACCCACAATTTGTGAACACGACATATCAACCAAATCCCAATTATTGACCGCAGAAAAATACGAAAGATAAAAATCATAGATCCTTTTTTTCTCAGCCAACATCCCCCTACCCTTTACAGAATTAAACCGCATCACAAGTAAAGTAAGTGCCACAAATCGATGCTCATGCACCTCAGATTTAAGGAGCCAAGCAATATCATCAAAAGATAAATGGGTATACCGTACACAAACAGAGCGCAACACTGGAACAGGAATACCTAAAAAAACATCACCCTCCGCATACTGACCCTTACCCGTTTTAAAGAATGAAGACAACACTTCTCGCTTTGAATCAGACTTCAAACTATCCAGTTCAAAACAGAGTTGATCAAATGTACCATAGCTCCACTCCATACATAAATATCAACCGCACTATCTTATAAATTGTTGTAAATAATAGATGCTGGGTCATAATGCTGGCCTTTTGCGATTTCTCGAGGTTAAACTTATATTC
>CAYJTE010000119.1:0-3476 GCA_964372965.1 uncultured Methanosarcinales archaeon | reverse complement strand
GAGTGAACATATTTTTATGCAGAATTTCATGCGTTATTTATGTCGCTAACTATATTATCATAAAGTTTTTAAAGCGTTTACATCTGGATATCACTACAATCTATATTACAGTTTATGGGGGAAAATATGGTCTCAGTTACTTTTATTGCAATTATAGTAAGTCTGGTAGCACTGGCGTATGCGGGTTATCTTTCACTGCGAATTCTCAAATTGTCTGCGGGATCAGAGAAAATGCAAGAAATTGCACAGGCGATCAGGGAAGGGGCGATGGCGTATATGGCTCGCCAGTATAAAACAATTGCTATTTTTGCGGTAGTTATTACGGGAATTTTATGGGCTCTTTTTGATGCTCCAATAGCAGTTGGTTTTTTAGTTGGAGCGATTTTGTCAGGTATTTCTGGTTTTGTGGGGATGAGTATTTCTGTTCGGGCAAATGTGCGAACAGCTGAATCTGCAAAGAAGGGTCTTACAGAAGCACTTGATGTTGCTTTTAAGGGTGGTTCGGTTACGGGAATGGCAGTGGTTGGTCTTGCTCTGCTCGCTGTAAGTTCGTTGTATGCTATTTACAAAGATCCGGCTATGTTAGTGGGACTTGGATTTGGTGCGTCTCTTATTTCACTATTTGCTAGAATTGGGGGAGGGATTTACACTAAAGCGGCTGATGTTGGGGCGGATCTTGTCGGAAAAGTCGAGAAGGGAATTCCGGAAGATGACCCACGAAATCCGGCAACAATTGCGGATAATGTAGGGGATAATGTGGGGGATTGTGCGGGTATGGGTGCAGATTTGTATGAAACGTATGTTGTTACGCTCCTTGCGGCTATGCTTCTTGCGATGATTCCAAGTGTTTCAGGGACGTATAATCAGGCTATTGAATATCCACTTATGTTAGGAATTGTAGCAATTATTGCTTCAATTATAGGGGTGGGGTTTGTTCGACTGGGTAAATCAAAAAATATTATGGGTGCGTTGTATAAAGGACTGATTGTTTCTGGGGTTGTTTCTGCAATTGGATTTTATTTTGTTACGCGCTATACCAATAATCCAATGAGTTTGTTTTATGTAACTCTTGTTGGTCTTGTTATTACGTTGTTAATTAACGTGGTGACTGAGTATTATACAAGTACTGCGTATAAACCTGTTAAAAAAATTGCAGACTCATCGGTTACGGGGGCTGGAACTAACTTAATTGCGGGTCTTGGTATTGGTATGCAGTCGACTTTTGTTCCAGTGCTGGTGATTGTAGTTGGTATTTTAGCTGCATATGGACTTGCGGGTATCTATGGTGTTGCTATTGCTGCTGTTTCGATGTTGTCATTAACTGGTATGATCATTGCGCTGGATAGTTATGGACCAATTACCGATAACGCAGGTGGAATTGCCGAGATGGCTGAACTGGATAGAAAGGTTCGTGAGGTTACGGATGCTCTTGATGCGGTGGGTAATACTACTAAGGCGGTCACAAAGGGGTATGCGATTGGGTCAGCTGCTCTTGGTGCTCTGGCGCTCTTTGCAGCTTTTACTCAAGAAATTGAGATAGTGGGAGGTAAACAAGTAGTGTTTATGCTGACAAATCCAGCAGTTATCGCGGGGTTGTTTATTGGTGCTATGCTTCCGTTTTTGTTCTCGTCATTTTTGATGAGTGCAGTTGGATCTGCGGCTCATAGAGTGGTTGTGGAGGTACGACGACAATTTAGAGATATTAAGGGTCTTATGGAAGGAACGGCAAAGCCAGAATATGGTAAGTGTGTTGATATTGTTACTAAGGCGGCTTTACATCACATGATTTTGCCTGCAATGATTGCGGTGCTGGCTCCACTTCTGGTGGGTATGTTTCTTGGTGTTGAAGCGCTTGGTGGTTTGTTGATTGGAGTTATTTTGTCCGGGTTGCTTATGGCGTTATTTATGTCAAATGCAGGAGCAGCTTGGGATAATTCTAAGAAATATATTGAACAAGGACACCATGGTGGTAAAGGAAGTGATGCTCATAAGGCTGCAGTTGTGGGGGATACTGTTGGTGATCCGTTTAAGGATACTGCAGGTCCTGCACTAAATGCTTTGATTAAGGTTATTAACACGCTTGCTATTGTGTTTGCACCGTTATTTATTGCGTATGGATTTCATTTAGTATAAAGTTGACATTTTTTTTCTTTATCTTATTATTATTATTATTATTATTATTATTTTATATTTACTTTATCTGTCTTAAAAAGAATTGGAGGAATGGTATTTTTTTAGTATAGGAAGGTGTTTCTTTGTGATTCCACCTAACCTGAATATTACTGCTTCGGTGATGTTTTGATTTTGTAGTATGTGTAGGTCTCGTTCTAATTCTGCTTCTGTAAGAATTTGTTCAGTTTGATGAATCCCTGTTGCAATTGTTCCGAGACCCCCGATAAAACGACCCGGGTACTGTTTATTGTTTTTGGTAATGTGAATTTGGAAACTTTTATTTGATATGTGATGGAGGGACCGATAATACATTTTCATGATCTTTAGTTTTGGATTAGAATAGTGTAGCCCTACTAATTTTAAGAGACGGATACAGAAGCCACTTGAAAGAGGATACTCGCAAAGATATACTTCCCCCCTATAAACCTTACAAAAATGTTGAATGAGGTTTTTATTCTTTTTGAAATGTGATAGCTGGGTTAAAAAAAGGAGTGGATTTTGGGTAAATGGAAGTTCGAGATCGAGCATGAGAGGGATGGTTTTATCCTGCAGTTTGTGCAGACACTCTCTTAGTGCATGGTGATTTGTAAATGGGGAAATCCAATATCCTTCGGAGGGGTTAAGAATTGGCCAATAAATGACTTTTTCAATGTATCTTGAATATTTTATGGTTATTAATTGAGAGAGTTTCTGAAACTCAGGTAAAGACTTGGCAGCGAGATATAATTTTATTTTAAAGGGGAGAAGTTGTAATTTGGAGAGATTTTGAGGGGTCGGAAATTCTTCGAAGAAAGATATTTTCATTGTTAATCGGATGATGAGTGGCTTTTTGTATGTTGCGGTATGATATGGTGAGAAGAGAACACTTCTGTGAAGTAGGACTTAAATAATCTGAAGCAAGGGATGTTGTTATGCCTAATAACCTGGGAGATAGAAAATGGTATGTCTACCTCTTAGAGTGTTGTGATGGGTCGTATTATACTGGGGTGACAACCAATATTGAAAAGAGGATGCGAGCTCACCAGGCAGGTATAGGAAGTAAGTATGTTGCATCGAAAGGGTTCAAGATGATACTTGTGAGCCGTGAGGGTGGTAGCAAATCAGAAGTGTATAAAACGGAGTATATGATAAAACAGCTTCCTAAAAAGAATAAACTGGAATGGTTTTTTAAATGATAGAGGTTAAAAATTAAAATATAAAAAAGAAAGAAAAAATGGTCTTAATCTTTTGCTAGATTAATTACGGACCTGATGCCCACAATTATCACTGATGGCATGATAAACGCAAGAATTGAATTCAAGACG